>NZ_SMMH01000025.1 GCF_004634215.1 Deinococcus fonticola
GAACGCCGGGGATGGCCGCAGGTGTGACGGATCACGCCTGGACGGTCGCGGAACTGCTCCGCTATAGGATCGAACCGTTTGTTGAAGCCGCATGATTCAGCTCCACGCTGTCCTGTGGTTCTACCCAAGAGGGGCGGTAAGTCAAAAAAGGGGCGAGGTGCACGGCACCTCGCCCCTGACCTTCAGACTTTTCGGCTTGAGAAGCCCAGACGATTCAGAACCCCAGACGACCGCGTGGCCCGCTCAGTTGTTCCAGTTTCTCGGGCGTCCACAGCTCGTACGCGTACATGGGGTACTGACGTTTGAACCGCCCCACCCGGTCCCACACCTCGCGCGACTCGTGCGGCGTCACCAGAATGAGCTTGATCACACTGTCCTCGGCGTCGTAAACGTAGAAATCGAAGTGGAACGCTTGCTCGTGGCCCTTGTCGGTGAACAGCGGAAAACTGAAAGGGCGGTAACGCCACGCCTTGCGCTTCTCCGTCAGAATCTGAGCGGCCACGCGGCGCAGGTTGCTGTCCGGGAAGGTCATCTTCACGCCGTCCCGGTCCCTGAATTCGGTGTCCGGCGCGGGGGCCTTGAGCTGCACGCGCTTGAGTTCGGGAAGGGGCTTTTTCGCTTTCGTCACTCTGGGGGGCGCAGCCCGGCCCGTGCTTTCTTGGGCGGGGCCGCGCGCCGTGCGCCCACCGGTGCGGCTGTGCGTGCTCCCCGAGCCGGCGACACCGTAGCGCCGCCCCTCGGAAGAACCGGAGCTGCGCGGCTCCTCGCGGCCGAGGTTGCCGGGTTCACGGGCCACTTTGGTGGTGTCGCGCGTGGTGCCGTCGCGGCCCCTGGCGGTGTTTTTCTTGGGTGGACGCCCGCGCGAAATCCCGGCGGGCTTGCCTCCCGCGTCGCTCTTTTTCGCCGTGCCGGGGCGGGAGCCAGTTCGTTTAGGACGAGTCATGCTTTCCAGTGTACCTGCCGGGCTGCGCCCCGAAGGGAAGCGGGACAGCCCTCCTGGGCCGCAGTCGCTATGCTGACGACGTGAATAACATCGCTGCCCCGACGCTTACCGTGGCGTTTCTGGCGGGCCTCCTCTCCTTCCTGAGTCCCTGCGTTCTGCCACTGGTGCCCAGTTACCTGGGCGTCATCGGCGGCGCCAGAGCCCCCATGACCCGTGCCCTGGGGTTCATCGCGGGCTTCGGGATCGTGTTTATTGCCCTGGGCGCCACCGCCAGCAGCCTCGGCTCGCTGCTCGCCCCGCACAAGGTGCTGCTGGGGCAGGTCGCCGCCGTGCTCATCACCTTCTTCGGGTTTGTTATGCTGGGCGTCATTCGCCTGCCGTTCCTGATGCGCGACACCCGCCACCTCGCCGACGCCGGTGGGTACGGCCCCGTCGCCCTGGGGGCCGCCTTCGCCTTCGGCTGGAGTCCCTGCCTGGGCCCGGCGCTGGGCAGCATCCTGGGCCTTGCCGCCAGCAGCGCCAGCCTAGGCACCGGCGTCACGCTGCTGCTCGCGTACACCCTCGGCCTGGCCGTGCCCTTCATCCTGGCTGCGCTGCTGTGGGACAGGCTTCACCTGCGCCGCCTGAACCGCTACGCGGGTGTATTCGAGAAGATCGGCGGGGTGATCCTGGTCATCATCGGCGTGATGATGCTTACCGGGCAGTTCACGCGCCTCGCCTCTTTCTTCTACGACGTGATGCCGGCATGGCTCAGGGTTTGACCGCGCCGCAGAACACAGCGCCGCAGGACACCCCTGGCGCTCAGCCGTATGCCCTTCAACTGCGTGACGTGTGGCTGCGCCTGGGCCGTGAGGTCATCCTGCGCGGCGTCGATCTGGACGTGGCGGTGGGGGAGGGGGTCACGCTGCTGGGAGAAAATGGAGCCGGTAAAACGACGCTGCTGCGCTTGCTGGCGACCGTGTTCGGCCCGACGCGCGGGGCCGGGCGCGTGATGGGCTTTGACCTGAAAGACTCGCGCTCGGTGCGGGAATTCATTCACCTGATGCCGGTGGACGGCGCGCTGTACCCGGATTTGACCTGCGAGGAGAATCTGGCGTTTGCCCTGCAAATGCACGCCCAGACGGGCGACGTGGCAGGCGTGCTGGAGCGCGTGAACCTCACGCACGCCGCCGAACGCCGCGTGCGTTACCTGTCCGCCGGCATGCGTAAGCGTCTGGCGCTGGCCCGCGCTTTCCTGCTGGCGCGGCCCCTGACCCTGGTGGACGAACCCTTCGCCAACCTCGACGACGCCGGACGGGAACTGGTGCTGGAACTCCTGGGGGAACTGCGGCAGAACCGGCAGGTCACCCTGATTGTCGCCGCGCACGAACCGGACCTGGCCCGACGCCTGGCCCCCCGCACGCTGCGGCTGGGCGCGGGAAAACTGGTGGAGGCATGAAGGGAGGCGCGCCATGAAGACCGCCCTGACGCTTGCCCTGAAGGACTGGCGCGTGACCGGCCGGACGCGCGATACCCTCATGGCGACGGCGTTTTTTGCGGCGCTGGTGCTGCTGGTGCTGGGTCTGGCGCTGGGCGGCAACGAGGGGCGCAGCGCCGCCCAGACGGCCGCCACAGGCGCGGGGGCGGTGTGGACGGCGCTGGCGCTGGCGGCGGCAGTGGGAGCCCAGCGGGCCTTCGCGCAGGAGCAGGAAGCCGGCGCCATGGAGCAGCTCACGCTTTATCCAGGCCCGCACGGCGGGATTTACCTGGGCAAGTTGCTGGGCGTGCTGTTGCCCTTGCTGGCGGTGGCCGCGCTGGTTCTGCCGCTGGGCCTGATCCTGTTCGGCGCGGCGGAAACGGGGAGAGCGGTGCCCTGGCTGTGGCTCATCGTCACCACGCTCCTCGGGGTCATTGGTTTCGCGGCAGGCACGACCTTCTACGGCAGCATCACCGTGAACCTGCGCGCCAGAGAGGCCCTGCTGCCGGCGCTCGCCTTCCCGATCCTGGTGCCGGTGGTCATCGCCTGCATCAAGTCCACCACCTTGCTGCTTCAGTCCGGCTGGTCCGGTGAGGTCGGCACCTGGCTCACCTTCCTGCTGGCCTTCGATCTGGGGACGGTCATCCTGGCCACACTGCTGTTTCCGTACGCGCTGGAAGGCTAAGGCAGGCTTTTACCCGCCGGGTATCGGTTGTTTCCCGAGAGGTAACGCCCTGGGCTGGGGGGCCGAGGTTGATTTGGAAGGGCTTCAACAGGCAAGCTAACGGGTGTTAGACAACTCGTGATTCATGGCACCGTGATTCACTGCACTGGAGGAGCAACCATGACCACCCCGGACTCGATCCCGGCTCAGGACTTCACCCTGAACGACGGCCTGACCATCAAGAACGCCCACATTCACCTGAACCCCGGTGTGGATGAGCTGTACAACGACGCCATCCGCCTGGGTGAAGGCGTCAAGGCCGCCACAGGCCCGCTGACCGTGCGCACCAACAAGACCGGGCGCAGCCCCAAAGACCGTTTCATCGTCGAGGACGCCGAAACGAAAGAGAACGTGTGGTGGGAAGGCTTCAACGTGCCCATCGCCGCTTCCGTGTTCGACAACCTGCTGGAAAAGATGCTGAAGTACGCTGAGGGCAAGGAACTGTTCGTGCAGCAGGTCTTCGCCGGCACCGACCCGGCGCACCGCATCGCCTGCCAGATGATCACCGAAATGGCGTACCACTCGCTCTTTATTCACAACATGTTCGTGCGGCCCAGCGCGGAAGAACGGAAGAACTTTCAGGCCGAGTGGACGGTGCTGAACATCCCCAGCTTCAAGGCTGACCCGGCGGTGGACGGCACGCGCACCGACACCTTCATCCTGGTGAACTTCGGGAAGAAAATGATCATCGCGGGCGGCACCCAGTACGCCGGCGAGAACAAGAAAGGGATTTTCGGCGTGCTGAATTACCTGCTGCCGGCCAAGGGCGTGATGCCCATGCACTGCTCCGCGAACGTCGGCGAAGACGGCGACGTGGCGCTGTTCTTCGGCCTCTCGGGCACCGGCAAGACCACCCTGTCCGCCGACCCCAGCCGCAAGCTGATCGGCGATGACGAGCACGGCTGGACCGACACCGGCGTGTTCAACTTCGAGGGCGGCTGTTACGCCAAGGTCATCAACCTGAATGCCGAGGCCGAACCCGCCATCTACCAGACCACCCGCAACTACGGCACGGTGCTGGAGAACGTGGTGCTGGACGCCAGCGGCACCCCCGACCTGAACGACGGCAGCCTCACCGAGAACACCCGCAGCGCCTACCCCATCGACCAGATCGCCAACATTCAACCCGGCAGCGTGGGCGGCATCCCCAAGAACGTGGTGTTCCTGACCGCCGACGCGTTCGGCGTCCTGCCGCCCCTCTCGCGCCTGACGCCCGAGCAGATGATGTACCAGTTCATCTCCGGCTTCACCGCCAAGATTCCCGGCACCGAGCAGGGCGTCACTGAACCCACCCCCACCTTCTCGACCTGCTTCGGCGCACCGTTCATGCCCCGCCACCCCGGCGAGTATGCCCGCCTGCTGGCCCAAAAAGTGAAGGAAAGCGGCGCGAAGGTCTGGCTGGTCAACACTGGCTGGACCGGCGGCAAGTACGGCGAGGGCCACCGCATGAGCATCAAGCACACCCGCGCGCTGATTAATGCCGCGCTGAGTGGCGAGCTGGACGACGTGGAATTCAAACGCGACCCGTTTTTCCACCTCGACATTCCCACCCAGGTGTCCGGCGTTCCCAGTGAAGTGCTGAACCCCCGCGACGCCTGGGCCGACAAGGACGCCTACGACGAAACGGCCCGGAAGCTGGCGCGCATGTTCCGCGAGAACTTCAAACGTTTCGAGAGCGGCGTCGATCAGGCTGTGACCGACAGCATGCCCAACCCCGACGCTTAAGAGCCGCTGCACGCTCAGGCCGCCCCGCGCATCGGGGCGGCTTTTGCGTTTTTTGCGTTGGTGAAACAGTGTTCATCTCGGTCAGATGCCCTGGGGAGCCCAGGCGCCTAACGTGAACCATTCAAAGGAGGGACGCCATGACCGAAAAGACCAACGCGGACCCGCGCAACACCGAACAGAAACCAGCCCCCGAGCGCAAAGAGGGCCAGACCAGGCCCGAAACCCCCGTGTCGGACAGGCAGACGCCGCAAGACGGCACCGGCGACCATGGCCGCCCCACCGACGACAGCGATCCCGGTCACAGCTGAAGCTGCCCTTCAAACGACGAAACCCGGCTCCTGAGAACCGGGTTTTTGTCGTCTGGTGGTGGAGGCATAGGGATTCGAACCCTAGACCCTCCGCTTGCAAAGCGGATGCTCTCCCGCTGAGCTATGCCCCCTCAGCGGCAGGCAGCTTACCAGAGCAGGCCGCGATTAACAAGGGGGTAGACATGATCGGTGAGGCTGGTTCTGGCACGGCCGGGGTCTTTTTTCGGTACTGTGGGGGTCGTGAGCGTGGGACAGGGGCAAAAGTGGTTGATTTACGGTCTGGGCCGCAGTGGTCGGGGTGTGGCCCGCTTTCTGGCGAGAGAAGGGCTGCAGGCCGACTGGGTGGATATGAACCCCGGTCAGGACGACCTGGGGCTGATGCAGGAGCTGGGATTCCAGCCGGGTGACGCCGCAGGGTCGTACGACGTGGTGGTCGCGGCGCCGGGCGTCCCCATCGACCATCCTGACCTGCTGGCCTTACAGGCGCAGGGAGCTGAAGTCATCGGCGAGGTGGTGCTGGCGGCGCGTCGGCGGCCTGCGCTGCCGATGGTGGGCATCACGGGAACGGCGGGGAAAGGGGGTACCACCGTACTGGTCGCGCACCTGCTGCGGGCGTCCGGCGTGGGGGCCCTGGAGGGCGGCAACATCGATCCGCCGCTGCTGGACGTGGTGGACAGGGCGCAGGTGGCGGTGGTGGAACTGTCGAGTTTCCAGCTGGAGCGGGTGCCGGGCCTGCGCTTGCCGGTAGCGGTCATCACCAACCTGGGCGTGGATCACCTGGATCGCCACGGCAGTGTGGAGGCTTACCACGCCGCCAAACTGAACATCACGGCGGGGCAGCAGCCGGACGACGTGCTGGTCGTGCCGGCAGGATTACAGGTGCCTACGGGGGCAACGGTGTGGCCCTTCACACCGGAACGCCTGGTTCTGAGTGACGGCCGGGAAGTGCTGAGCGTCAGTGAATTGCCCGAGGGCGTCCATCCAGCGAACGCCGCCGCCGCCGTGCTGGCCACCGAGGCCATGCTGCGTTACCTCAAGTTGCCGCTGGACACGGCACTTTTACGTCAAGGTCTGCTGAGCGCGCAGCCGGTGGCGGGCCGCTTTGAAACGGTGGCCCGGATCGGGGAAGTGAAGTTCATCGACGACAGCATCGCCACCCGTACCCTGGCGGTCGAGGCGGCCCTGCGCCGGGCCATGCCCCCGATCGCCTGGCTGGTGGGCGGGCGCGACAAGGGAGCCGAACTGCGCCCGCTGATCGAGGCCGCGCAGGGCCGCGTGACCCGCGTCATCGCCTTCGGGGAGGACGGCCCAGACTTCGCCGAGCGGCTGGGCTTTCCGTTTGAAACGGTCACGGGAACAGACCCGGACGAGATCATCCTAAACGCCACGCGCGCCGGGTTCGCGGCGCTGGACGGGCGCGGTACGGTGCTGCTGGCCCCCATCGGCACCAGTTTCGACCTGTTCAAGGACTACAAGGCCCGTGGGCAGAGTTTCCAGCGGGCGGCGCAGGCTCTGGCCGGAGAAACCCCGTGAGTATTCAACTGTTGATCGCGCAGGTGCTGCTGCTGCTGCTGGGCCTGATGGGTGTGGCGGCGGCGCGGCCTGACCTGATCATGGATCACGGCTTGAAAGCCCTGCTGGCGCTTGCTGCGACCTTTATCGTCGCCCGGATGCACCCCAGGACGTTCATGAAGCACGGTCTCAGCTTCTGGCTGGTCACGCTGGTGCTGCTGCTGCTGGTGCTCTTCATCGGCGTGGGCACCGCCGAGAGTTCCGGCACACGTCGCTGGCTGCCGCTGGGGCCACTGAAATTTCAGCCGTCGGAACTGGCGAAACTGGGGCTGATCCTGCAACTGGCGTCTTTCTTCTCGCGCCGGGGTGTGCAGAACAAACTCCTGAGCGCCACCGCCATGATCGTCGTCACGACAGCCCTGATCATCCTGGAGCCGGACCTGGGCACCAGCGTCCTGACCTTCAGCCTGGGCATCGTGCTGATGTTCGCAGCGGGCGTGCGTATCAGCAATATCGCCGGGTTCATGCTGGCGCTGGGCCTGTTGTCTCTGCCTGTTATCGGCCGTTACCTGGAAACGCACCCGTACATCATGGAACGCTGGACCGGGCACGCCACGCGCGGCGATGTGCCGCAACCCGGCCTGGATCAGATCGGCCTGGCGCACCGCGACCTGACCTTCGGCGGCTGGTGGGGCCACGGGCCGGACGGCCTGCGTTACCAGTACTTCGCGGCCCACACCGACATGGTGGTGGCGGCGATCGGCTTCACGACCGGCCTGCTGGGCGTCATGATGCTGCTGTTCGCGTACTGGCTCATCGTGCAAAGTAGCCTTCAGGTGGGGCAACTGGCCGCCCGCATCCGGCCCATGACGCCGGAAGTGCACGGCGCGAGCATCCTGGCGACCGGGTGCATGTACATGATCGTGGGGCAGGCCTTCGTGAACCTGCTGGTGGCCGCCGGGATCTTTCCGGTGACGGGCGTGCCGCTGCCGCTGGTCTCCTACGGTTTTTCCAGCATGCTGACCATGAGCGCCGCGCTGGGCATCATTCACTCCTGCATGCGTACCGTACGTGAACAGCTGCCCGACGAGGCCACCAACCCGGACCTGCTGGCTGTTCCAGCGGATTGATAAGACCGCTTGACACGGCCACCGAGAAGTCCAGGGTTGAGCAGGTGACCCTGGGCTTCACCTTTATCGGGGCGGTACAGCCGCCCTCGACAGGTCAGTCGAGGGCACTCATCCGTGATTCCACCACATTCCAAAGAATCAGCAGCAGTTGGGCAGAAGAGAGACGCGGGGCGGGAGCTTGACAACAGCTCTCACTCAAAAAAATTCTGAATAACGGCTACCCTCGATAATGGAAAAACCCCCACCAGCAGGCGGGGGCGAAGTAAGGAAATGTGGCTTAGCGCTTGCTGAACTGAGGAGCGCGGCGGGCCTTCTTGAGGCCGTACTTCTTGCGCTCGACTTCGCGGGGGTCACGGGTCAGCAGGCCCTTGGGCTTCATCTGCTGGCGGAAGTCGGGGTTGACTTTCAGCAGGGCGCGGGCAATGCCGAGCTTAATCGCGTCGGCCTGGCCGCTGGGGCCGCCGCCCGTCACAGTGATCAGGGCGTCGTAGCGGCCGGCGGTGCCGGTTTCACGGAAGGCCTGCAGGGCGTGCACGGCGCGCAGCATGCCACGGAAGTAGGTCTGGAATTCCTTGCCGTTGACGAGGATCTTGCCTTCGCCAGGGCGCAGGAACACGCGGGCCACGGCGGCCTTGCGGCGGCCCGTGCCATAAAACTGTTCAGGTTGCTGTACGGCCATGCTTACTTGACCTCCACGGTCTGGGGCTTCTGACTGGCGTGCGGGTGGGTGCCACCGGCGTAGACTTTCAGGTGGCCGTGCATGGCGCGGCCCTGGCGGCCCTTGGGCAGCATGCCGAACACCGCGTGCTCGATGACGCGCTCGGGGTGCTTCTTCAGGGCTTCGCGGGCGGTTTCCTTCTTCAGGCCGCCCTGGTAGCCGGTGTAACGGGTATACACCTTGCCGTCCAGCTTGTTGCCGGTCAGGACAACCTGCGCGGCGTTCAGGACAACCACGTAATCACCCTGGATGATGTTGGGTGTGAAGTCGGGGCGGTGCTTCCCGCGAATGCGGCTGGCGATCAGGGTGGCGAGGCGGCCCAGCGGCACGCCGGCGGCGTCCACCACGACCCAGTTTTGCTCGTCGTTTTTGGGGATGTAGGTTTTCACCTTGAAACTCCGTAAAATAGGGGATTTTGGCGGTCGACACGGCCCACTTCGACGGGGAGAAGAAATGCCCATGTCCGGGAAAGCCACCCGAGCCCCGGCTCTACCAAGCACGAGACACTAAAGGCCAGAATACAGCAAAGAAGGGTTACGGAGCAAGGGGCGCACAGGGGCTGACACCTTCTCACTGTTGCTGGATGAGTTCCCAGCGGTTTTCGAAGGCGGTCAGGTCTTCCGCATCCAGGCGGCAATCAAACGAAGCGGGCTGACGTGGACGATGCCAGGGGATGAGCCGCTTCTCCATGTACGCCCGGTACTTGGCGGCGAGAATCTGTTGAAGTTGCCGCTGCGTGAGGATAAAAATTGATCGGCCTGTGCGGGAATCTCGACTCCTGACGGTTGTTCACCCAGAGCCACGAAGACGTAGATCAAATCCGGCTGATGCAGGAACTGGTCGCCGTGATCGATCTGTTTGCCGTTCTCCACGGAAAGCTTGATCCACAGGTCGGCGCGCGACGGCCACTGCTCACTCCGTGAGGTCTTCACCTGAATGGGAATGGAGCGGCATCCCTCGTCTGCCACAAGAAGATCAAACTGGAGAACGTTTCCCGCGAAAGGAGTGGCGACCAGATCGAGTCCCCGCCCGAGTTCGGCGCACACGAGAAACTCTCCGATTTGACCGGTCAATTTGTTTCTCAGTCCACTTGCCATATGGGAATGCTAGTCGGTTGGAAGGGCCTGTTCTCAGAATGGCCTTGCTGGCTCACGTTTCCGTCAGGATGACCGCGCAGACTGTGGCTCACCGCCCACGCCTGTGTGATGACAGACCTGTGTTATGAAGGGAGAACCCATGAAGAAAATCCTGCTCACCGCTGCCCTCGTTGCCGTTTCCACCGCCAGCGCCCAGAAAACCCAGATGGAGTTCTGGACCATTAGCCTCGCGCCCCTCTTCAACGATGAGATGAACCGCCTGGTGGCGCAGTTCGAGAAGGAAAACCCCACTGTCGACCTGAACTGGGTAGACGTTCCCGCAGCAGCCATCGAGCAGAAGCTGCTGGCCGCCGTGGCTGCCGGCCGCCCGCCCGCCGCCGTGAACATCAACACCGAGATGGCCGTGAAGCTCAGCGAGCAGGGCGCGCTGGAACCCCTCACGCTGACCGACGCGCAGAAGAAGCTGTACTTCGGCAATACCCTGAGCACGTTCAATGTGGCGAGCAAGCAGGTGGGCCTGCCGTGGTACTGGTCACCGAAAGTGGTGGCGTACAACACCGACATCTTCAAGAAGGCCGGTCTCGACCCGAACAACCCGCCCAAGACCATTCAGACCATGATGGCGGCGGCCAAGCAGATCAAGGACAAGACCGGCCTGTACGGCTTCGTGCCGAACATCGACGGCATCAAGATGATATACGTGTTCCAGGAGGCGGGCCTGCCCATCCTCAAGGGGGGTAAGGCGGTGTTCAACAGCCCCGAACACGTGAAACTCCTGCAGCAGTACGTCGACCTGTACAAGAACAAGTACATCCCCGAGGACACCATGCGCCGGGGCTTCACGGCGGCCACCGAACTGTACTCCTCCGGCAAACTGGGCATGCTGATTACCGGCCCGCAGTTCATCCTGCGCGTGCAGAACGACAACAAGGACGTGTTCGGCGCCACGAAAGTCGCGCCCTACCCCCTGCACCTGGCCGGCAACGTCATTCACACCGGCCTGATGGGCTTCAGTGTGCCCAAGGGCGTGAAGGACAAAGCCATGGCGCAGAAGCTGGCGCTGTTCCTGACCAACGACGCCAACCAGCTGGCCTTCAGCAAGGTCACGAAAACCACCTTCCCCAGCACCGTGAAGGCCAGCACCGACAAGTTCTTCAAGCAGGGCGGCAGTGACGCCGTGAGCCAGGGCCGCCTGGTCGCCAGCACCGAACTGAAGAAAGCCAAAGACCTGACCCTGATCTACCCCGACGCCAGCAAACTCAACAAGGTCTTCAAAGACAACGTGGAAGCTGCGATGGCCGGGCAGAAGAGCGCCAAAGCCGCGCTGGACGACATCGTGAAAGCCTGGAACGCCAGCCTCTAACCTGGAACGGCGGGCCTGGAGGGCAGGGGGAAGACCCTCTGCCCTCCACTCTTTATCATCCGGGCATCAGACCTTTCGGGCAGGATGAACGTCATGAACAAAATGCTTTTCCTGGGTGCGGCCCTGCTGTGCGTGGCGGGGGCGGCACCCGTGACGTTCCAGGCGACCCCGCAGGCCCGCGCCCAGACGCCCTTTCCGGTGGTGGTGCCGCAACCGAAACAGGCGACCTATCCCACCGGTATCCTGCCCCTGACGGGCCTGAGCGTGCGCGTATTAGGCAGCGCCCCGGAGTTGACCTGGGCCGCCCGTGACCTGAAAGCCGACTGGAACACCCGCCTGAATGCTGAACTGGGCACGTCCAGCACCGGGAAAATCGTGATCGGCACGGTGGAGAATGCCGAACTGGCCGCCAAGATCAGGACGGCGGGCCTCACGGCGTCCGGCGCGGAAGGGTACGCGCTGCTGGTGGACAGCACGGGCGCTTACGTGGTCGGGGCCGATGCGAAGGGGGCGTACTACGGCACGCAGACCCTGCGGCAACTGCTGACCCCGCAGGGCCTCAGGTTTGCAAAGATAACTGATGCGCCCGTCCTCAAACAACGCATAGCCATGCTTTACCTCGACCAGTACAGCAAGGACGTGAACGACAAACTGATTCCGCTGCTGGCGGGCCTGAAGTACAACAGCGTGTTGATCATGAGCAATTACGTGCAGTGGGACGTGGCGAAAGCGGGCGGCTGGGCGCACCCCGGCGGCGCGACGAAGGCCGAGGCGAAGCGCGTGGCCGAGTTGAGTCGCACTTACGGCCTGGAACCCATTCCCCTGATCGAAACGCCGGGTCATGCCGCCTGGATGTTCTACGGCGGCAAAAACCGCGACCTGGTGCAAGACCCGGACAGCAAGGAACCTTACGCTTACGACACCCTCAACCCCGAAACGTACAGCCGCGTGGTGTTCCCGGTGTTGAAGGAAGCCGTGGAGACCTTCGGTGCCAAGACCGTCCATATCGGGCACGACGAGGTGCGCAGCCGCGACCGTTTCCCCGCCCGCGAGAACGGCAAGGCGGTGGGCTATCCGAAACTCATCACGGACGACACCGTGAAACTGCGCGATTACCTGAAGACGCTGGGGGCCGGCACCATGATGTGGCACGACTCGGCCTTCGCGGACACGGTGGTCGGCACGGTTCCCGCCGCGCTTCCCAAGGACATTCAGGTGGCGTACTGGAATTATGACCCCGGCACCGACTTTCCTATGCTGGCGCAGATCAAGGCCGCCGGGTTCCGCACCCTGGGGGCGAGCTGGAACGAGGTCGGCAGCGCCGAAGGGCAGGCCCAGGCCGCCGCGAAAGCCGGCATCGACGGCATGATCCAGACCCGCTGGAACGGTTACTTCGGCAACCCCAGCGTGTGGGACGGCCAGGCCGACCAGGGCGTGGCCTACGTGCGCGCCGCCAATGCCTTCTGGAACCCCGCCGCCCGGGCCGTGCCGAACGCCGAGGGTCTGTACCGCGACCTCTACCAGCCCACCGCCTTTGCCTCTGCTCCCGGCTTTACCGCCGACCTGAAAGCCGCCGCCAACCGTTCCCTGACCGATTCCGACAGCAAGGGCTGGCTTCAGAAAGGGCCGGACGTCGACCTCAGCCACCTGAAAACGGGCCTGCAGAAAATCGGCGCTTACACCTTCAACGTCTCCGGCGCGGTCATGACCAGGGGCGCGCGGGCGGCCGTCAGTGACTTGCCCGCCAGCATCACACTCGATGTGAATCGCCGCGCCGACGCTGTGGCCTTCCTGCACACCACGGGCTGGGCCTCGGCGCTGCCCGCCCTGAACCGCGAGAACATCGGGCGCTACGAGGTCACCTACGCTGACGGCAGCAAGGTCACGCAGCCCCTCGAGTATGGGCGGCACATCCGCGCATGGACGGACACCGTGAACCCCAGCATGGTCATGGCCCCCGGCTGGGTCGGTCAGACGAAAGACGGCCTGGACGTGAACGTGCCCATTTTCGAGTGGGTCAACCCTAAACCCGGCGTGACCATCCGAAGCATCACCCTGATCAGTGAGGGGAAAGCGGCGAATCCAACGCTGATTGGCCTCACCCTGATCGGCGGGCAGTAGGGGAGAGGGACGGGCTTCTATTCTCTCCCTGCGGCCCGGAGCGCGTCCTCGTACATCAGTTTCGTGTGGTACATGCGAACCAGCCCTGCGTCGTACAGGGCGTCAAATTCCGTCTTTCCGATGTACCGCGCCTCGGCAATCTCGTGCGTGAAAGCAGGAGAGAGGGCCTGCCCCGGTGGCGGCTGGGCCAGCCACACGTGCCGCAGAATCAGCGCGCCGTCCGGGAAGCGGCCCAGGTACGCGCCCAGAAATTTTATGAGCTGAACGCGCAGGCCCGTTTCCTCGAAGGCCTCACGAATGGCGGCGTCCTGCGGATTCTCGCCGTCCTCCACCGTACCGGAGGGAATGTGCCACAACCCGGCTTTCTGCTGCCCCGCTGAACCTTTTTCACGCACCAGCAAAAGCTCACGCTGCTCGTTCAGGATGACCACGCCGGCGGCACGCTGATTTACCGGCACATGAAAACGCTCGTCCCACTGCATCAGTTTCCCCGGCTGCGCTGCTCCTCGCCCTTCCAGATGCGCGCCAGATCGCGGGTGCGCGTCAAGACCCACTGCATGGCGTCGCTGTTCGGGTAGGCAATGGCGCTGTGGTCCTCGCGGGTCGAGATGAAGCGGTCAATGGCCGCGCCGCTGCCGTCCGGGCGGGTGTTCGGGGCAATCTCGAAGGTGTAGTTGAGCCAGAAGCCGCCGCTGTCGCTGGTGCGGGCGGGCAGGCGCTTACTCTGCACCTCCAGGTTAAAGGCCACGTTGGGCCACACGATGTCCTTGCCGCGCACGCGCCGGCGCCGGGGCGGGTCGCCCACGCTGAGCAGGTCGCACGCCCCGATGGCCGGAAACTCGTCCGGCAGCTTCGCGCTCACCTCACGCAGGCCCGGCCCGTGATCCAGAATCCACGACGCGCAGTTGCTGTCCAGGTCGATTTGCAGCGCGAAGGCCACGTCGCGGTGGTTGCGCACCAGGTGGTGCAGCCAGGTCGAACCGTGAGAGTGCCCCAGCAGCACCACGCGCGGCGGGCGGGCGCTGCTCAGCCAGCGGCTTTTCATGACCGCGAAGTCGTTCGCCAGGGCCTGATAACCGCGCTGCGGCTGCACGACCTTCAGCGGCTGGAAAGCGGCGGCGGCGTTGTCCGCGTAGCCGGCCACCTGCACCGTGAACCCGGCCTGCTCGATGGCGTCGGCCACGGCGTCCAGCGTGCCGCGCGAAGTCAGGTAATCGTAATTGTCACGCGGGGCGCGGCACGGCTGGGTGCAGCGCCCCGACATGGCGAGCACCACCACGTCCGGCGCGGCCCCTTGCAGGTTCAGGGCAGCGTGACGGGCCGGAAGCTGCTGCAAGGGCGCGCACGCGCTCAGCGTCAGGCCAAGCAGCAGAAAGGAAAGGGCCGGGGAACGCATGACGCCTCTATCATGCCGCATACGGGGCAAGCAGAACGCTGACCTGAACTGCACTTGTCATCTAAACTGCACTGGTCAGCTCGACTTGTAAGCTTGGCCCTGACCCGACCGGCCGCGGCGCCCTATGCTGGGCGGCAATGAAGCTTTCGGTACTCGGTTCGACGGGCAGCATCGGCACGCAGACACTGGACGTGGCGCGTGAGCGCGGCTGGACGGTGTGTGCGCTGGCCGCCGGGAAAAACCTTGACCTGCTGGACGCGCAGATTCGTGAGTTCCGGCCTGAACAGGTCAGCGTGGACGGCATGGTCTACGCGCAGGCCCGGGAACGCTGGCCGCAGCTGAAGGTGCTGGCTGACCCGGGTGAGGTGGCGGCCTTCCCCGCCGACGTGGTGGTCAATGCCATGAGCGGTCTTCTGGGGCTGGCCCCCACCCGCGTGGCGCTGGAACACGGTCAGGCGGTGGCACTGGCCACCAAGGAGGCCATGGTGACGGCCGCGCACCTGATCTGGGAGGCGGCTGCGCTTGGGGGCGGGCGGGTGGTGCCCATCGACTCCGAACATACCGGCGTGTACCAATGCCTGACCGGCGAGGACATGGGGGACGTGGCCGAGGTGATCCTGACCGCGTCCGGCGGCCCCTTCCGCAGCGGCCCGGCCGACCTGAGCGGCGTGACGCCCGCGCAGGCGCTGAAGCACCCGTCGTGGAGCATGGGGCCGAAAATCACCATCGACAGCGCGACTCTCTTCAACAAGGGGCTGGAGGTGATGGAGTGCGCCAGCCTGTACGGCCTGCCGATGGGTCAGGTGGGCGTGGTCATTCACCCGCAGAGCGTCCTTCACGCGGCGGTACGCTTCCGGGACGGCAGCCTGAAAGCTCAGTTCGGCCCCACCGACATGCGCCTGCCCATCGCTTACGCGGTCGACGCGGCCCCCAGCGGCATGCAGCGCCCCGGCGACGTGCGCGGCGCTAAACGTGGCCCGCAGGTACAGAACCACCTGGCCTGGCCCATGCGCGGCACCTGGGAACTGCTGGAGCCTGACCTGAAGCGCTTTCCTTGCCTGGCACTGGCCTACCGCGCCGGGGAGACGGGCGGCCTGGCCCCGGTCGCCCTGAACGCCGCCGACGAGGTGGCGGTGGACGCCTTCCTGAATCACCGCATCGGCTTCACCGACATTCCCCGCCTGCTCGAAAGCGTGCTGGACAGCACCCCCGCCGGCACCCTGACCTGGGATAGCCTGCACGACACGGACCGCTGGGCCAGAGCCGCCGCTGGCCAGTGGGTCGACACGAAAGGAAAAGTCACGCTATGAATTTCTTCCAGAGTCTCGCCGCCGTCCTCACGCCCACGGGCCTGCTGTGGACGGTCATCATCCTCGGGATCGCCACCTTCCTGCACGAGCTGGCGCACTATGCGCTGGCCCGCTGGCAGGGCGTGCCGGTGAAGTCCTTCAGCGTGGGTATGGGGCCGGTGCTGCTGAGCCGCCGGTGGAAAGGCACCGAGTGGCGCGTCAGCGCCCTACCGCTGGGCGGGTACGTGGAAATCGACGGCATGGCCCCCGTGCCGGGCGCGGACGGCCAGATGCAGGCTCCCACCAGCGGCTATGCGGGCCTGCCCAGCCTCGGCAAGATCGCCGTGATTCTCGCCGGGCCCGTCATGAACCTGGCGCTGGCGCTGGGCCTGATGACCCTGCTGTTCACCAACCAGGGCCTGCCGGTGCCGGACCGCGTGCGCATAGAGGAGGTCGTGGCGAATTCTACCGCGCAGAACATCGGCCTGAAAAAAGGTGACGTGATCACCGCCATCGACGGGCAGGACATCCCCCAGCTCATCACCGTGAACGGCAAGCAGCTGCCCGGCTGGCAGAGCGTGCCGGAAATCCTGAAGAAAAACGGCCCGCACACCTTCACGCTTCAGAGAAGCGGAGTTCCTGGCCCGGTGCAGGTCGTGTTCGACTGGACGCCCAGCGTGGGCGGCAAGAAGCAACTGCTGGGCATTCGCTACAGCCCCGATGTGCAGAAAGTCGGCGCGGCGCAGGCCTTCGGCGCGTCGGTCAGCAACACGGTCCAGGCCGTTCCGCAAGTTCTCAGCGCCTTCGGCAATCTCTTCAAGCGCTTCCTGACCCTCGACCTGAGCCAGGATCAGGGGGTCAGCGGCCCCATCGGCACCGCCGAGATCGTGAGCCGCGCCGCCGCCCTCGGCCCCTGGGCGCTCGTGGAAATCGCCATCATGCTCAACCTCTCGCTGGCCTTCTTCAACCTGATTCCCATTCCCGGCCTGGACGGCGGGCGCATCCTGCTGACCCTGATCGGGGCCATCAAGGGCAGCCCCCTCAGTTTTGCGCAGGAAAACGCCATCAACTTCGCTGGGTTCGCGTTCGTGATGATGCTGATGCTGTTCGTGATCCTGCGCGACGCCAGCCGGTTTTTCTGAAGAGCCAGAAAAAAGGGGAAGCGTTGGCGTTTGCCGTCGCTTCCCCTCCCCATGCTGGGGCTTACCGTTGAAACATACTGATGTTCAGAAACAGGTAGGTGGCCGGCACGGCGAACAGCAGGCTGTCGATACGGTCCAGAAAGCCGCCGTGGCCAGGGAGGCTGGTGCCGCTATCCTTCGTTCTCAGGGCGCGTTTGATCAGGCTTTCCGAGAGGTCGCCCAGCTGGCTGGCGCTGGCGACCAGCAGGCTGTACAGGAAGGCGTCCAGCGGTGACCAGATGCGGGCCAGCTGGGTCATGATCAGCACCGTGATGAAACTGAAGGCCAGGCCACCGATGGCCCCCTCGACGGTTTTGCCGGGGCTGACTTCTGGCGCCAGTTTGCGTTTCCCGAAGTAATGCCCGGCAAAAAACCCGCCGATGTCCGCCGCGAAGGTCGCCAGCAGCGGCAGCGCGAAGTACAGCAGGCCCGCGTCGGCGTCCGGCGTGTAGCGCAGCATCAGGAAGTACCCCAGCAGCCACGGAATGTAGAGCAGTCCGAAGACGCTGTACACCACACGCTCCAGCGGCCGCTCGCCGGGGCGGATGACCTCCAGCACCAGCACGCTGCCCACCGCGATGGTCAGCACCACCTCGCGCCACGACCCGCCTAGCCACGGCGCCTGTGGCCACTGCGGCAAACTCGCCAGGATAATGGCCGCGGCGAACACCCCCAGACTGATGCGCCGCACATCGATGTCGTTGCTGTCCAGCATGCGGATGTATTCCCACAGGCACATCACCGACACGACCACCAGCGTAGGCAGCAGGGCCGGCCAGCCGATCCACACGATCAGGCTCAGCAGCGTGAACCCCACCACACTGGTCAGCACGCGGGTGCTCAGGGTTTCCATGCGGCCCTCTGCGGCGGATTCGTGAGGCGGCCTGGCAGGGCTTCGCCAGTCCGGGCAGAACATAGAGCGCGGATCGTAGAGCGTGGTTTTTGCCCACGTGCCACGATCCACAGTCCATGATCAGGCGCGGCCGTCACCCTAGGATTTCCTGCTCCTTCTTTTGCAGCACGGCGTCGACCTTGGCAATGAACTCGTCGGTGATCTTCTGCACGTCCGCTTCGCCGCGTTTCACGTCGTCCTCGCCGATGCCCTCGATCTTCTTGACCTCGTCCAGCGCGTGCTTACGCAGGTTGCGCACGGCCACGCGGGCGTCCTCGGCGTAGTTCTTGGCGTTCTTCACCATTTCCTTGCGGCGTTCCTCGGTCAGCATGGGCACGCTGATGAAGATGGTGTCGCCCTTGTTGTTGGGGTTCAGGCCCAGGTCGCTGTCGCGGATGGCCTTCTCGATGGGGTTCAGCGCCCCTCGGTCCCACGGCGTGATCACCAGCGTGCGGGCGTCCGGCGTGGTGATGCTGGCCACCTGATCGATGGGCATGGTGCTGCCGTAGTAGTCCACCACGATCTTTTTCAGGATGCCGGGGTTGGCGCGCCCGGTGCGCAGCACGCCCAGGTTACTTTCCAGGGACTCGATCGCTTTGCCCATCTTCGCGCGGGCATCACTCTGAATGTGTTTCATATCGGCCATGACGGGCCTCCTTAAAAGGGAATCGGGGGCATTCTAGCGTGTGGCGCGCTCAGCCGTAGGAAGTAAGGGGACGGGGACAGTGGAAAAACCGGGCAGGGGTCGGGGCCCTTGCCTTTGCCCCCACTCGCCGCTGCCCACTCCTAGCTCTTGATCAGCGTCCCCACGCGCTCGCCCCGGAACAGGCGTTCCAGGTTGCCTTCCTGGAAGATGTCGAACACCACGATCGGCAGGTTCTTGTCCATGCACAGGGTCAGGGCGGTGGCGTCCATGACTTCCAGGCGCTGCTCCACGACTTGCAGGTGAGTGATGTCCTTGATCAGCCTGGCGTCCGGATTCTTGCGCGGGTCGCTGTCGTACACGCCGTCCACCTTGTTCTTCGCCATCAATACCACGTCGGCCCCGAGTTCCAGGGCGCGCAGGGTGCTGGTGGTGTCAGTGGTGAAAAACGGCGCGCCGTTGCCGCCCCCCAGGATGACCACGCGGCCTTTTTCCAGGTGGCGCATGGCGCGCCGGCGAATGTACGGCTCGGCCACCGCGGCCATCTGAATGGCGGTCATCACGCGGGTGGGTTTCCCGGCGGTTTCCATGGCGTCCTGCAGGGCCATGGCGTTCATGACGGTGCCCAGCATGCCGATGTAGTCCGCTGTGGCCGCGTCCATGCCCTGCCCGTTGCGAGCGCCGCGCCACAGGTTCCCGCCGCCGATCACCACTGCCAGTTCCACGTCCGAACCGTCCAGCGCCCGCACGATACGCCGGGCCAGTTGCGCAGTGGTTTCCGGGTTAATGCCGAACCCGTTCTCGTTCGCCAGGAATTCCCCCGACAGTTTCAGCAGCACTCGTTTGAACATGTTTCACCTCAGGCGGTGTGGTGTGGGTTATGGGCATGATCCATTCCACAACCGACACCCAATAAAAATTCCCGGCAGCGCGGGCCACCGGGTGGGAAAGGGAAATGCAGGCCCGTAAAAAAGGCGGCCTTGACGCCGCCTGTGGTATTACGCGCCGACTTCGAAGCGGACGAACTTCTTGACCTTGGCGTCGCCCAGGTACTTGCTGACGGTCAGGCTGTTGTCCTTCACGAAGGTCTGTTCGGGCAGCACGCGCTCCTGGTAGAACTTGCCGATCTGACCTTCCACGATCTTCTCGACGATCTGCTGCGGTTTGCCTTCGGCCAGGGCCTTGTTGGTCAGGATTTCGCGTTCCTTGTCGATGTCGCCCGTTTCCACTTCGTCACGGGTCAGGAACTGGGGACGCTCGGCAGCCACGTGCAGCGCCACGTCCTTCGCCTTGGCCTCGTCGCCCCCTTCCAGGTCGACCAGCACGCCAATCTTGCCGTTGCTGTGAATGTAGCCGGCCAGCTGGTGGCCTTCCACGTACTCCACGCGGCTGAGCACGATGTTCTCACCGATCTTGCCGGCGGCGGCGGCCACCAGCTCGCCCACCTTCTCGCCCTCGAAGCTGAAGTCCTTGAAGGTCTCCAGATCGCTGGTCTTGGCGCTCAGCGCGGCCTGCGCCAGCTTCTCGACCAGGGCCTGGAAGTCGCTGTTGCGGGCCACGAAGTCCGTCTCGCTGTTCACTTCCACGATGGCGCCGCGGTTGCCGTCCACCGCGAAACGCACGATGCCTTCCTTGGCTTCGCGGTCGCCTTTCTTCACGGCCTTGGCGATGCCGCGTTCACGCAGCAGCGCCACGGCCTTTTCCTCGTTGCCCTCGGCGTCGGCCAGGGCCTTTTTCACGTCCATCATGCCCGCGCCAGTCATTTCGCGCAGTTTCTTGATCGATTCCATCATGTTCGTTTCCTCCAGTGTGGTGAAGTGTTTCCCTGATTGTGTTTCCCTGATTTCCGGCAAGTGGGGCGGCCAACTGCTTCCCGCTGACACGCCCCACCGAGTTACGCGACTTTTCGCTTAGCTGCGGCCCTGCGTGCTGGTCACATCGGCGGTTTCGGCCTGGACACCCTCTTCATCGGCTTCGCCCTGCTCGGCAGCCTGGCTACTGACTTCTTCCTGGCCGCCACGCGCCTCGACCAGCAGATCACCGATGCGGTGCGTGATCAGCTGGATGCTGCGAATGGCGTCGTCGTTGCCCGGCACGATGTAGTCGATGACATCGGGATCGCTGTCGGTGTCGGCCAGGGCAATCACGGGGATGCCCAGCTTGTTGGCTTCCTGCACCGCGATGACTTCCTTGGTGGGGTCGACCACGAAAATAGCGTCGGGCAGGCGGTTCATCTTGCGGATGCCGCCCACGAAGCGCAGGAGGCGCTCGCGCTCGGAGCCCAGCTCGATGCGCTCGGCCTTGGGACGGTCGTTGATGCGGCCGGTCTCGAACAGGTCATCGAGCTCATTCAGGCGATCCACGCGGCCACGAATGGTCTTGAAGTTGGTGAGCATTCCGCCCAGCCAGCGGCTGGTCACGTAGGGCATGCCGGTGCGGCGGGCTTCGAGTTCCACGATCTCCTGCGCCTGCTTCTTGGTGCCGACGAACAGGATGGTGCCGCCACGCTCGGCCAGATCCTTGATGTAGTCGAAGCTGCGGTCCACCTGCTTCAGGGTCTTCTGGAGGTCGATGATGAAAATGCCGTTACGCTCGGCGAAGATGAAGCGCTTGAACTTGGGGTTCCAGCGTTTCGTTTCGTGACCGAAGTGCACTCCGGCTTCCAGCAACTGCTTCATGCTGATGTAGGACATGACTGCTCCTTAGCGTTGATGTGGGAAAAAGTTTGCCTTCCACGCGCCAACCTACACGCCGTCTATCAGCTTTCAGTCGGGCCACCGCACGACGCTTGAGCGTGCGGGGCCGCCTTCACGGGGGCACCCAAACGAAGAGTTTACCAGAAAAATCCTGCCATGCAGGAAGGCGGGAAAGCCTGGCGCTGCCAGTCGGTTCCTGAAGAGTGGCGAAGAGCCGCGCCGTTCAACCGGAAGAGGACTTCAGGCTGTGGCGGCCTCTTTTCCTCGGCGAGTACGCGCGCCGCAGGCCGAGCAGCACCAGCGACGCGACCGGCAACCAGATCAGCTCCGCTCCGCGCCCAGGCGGCTCATCTGGCCAGTGGTAGGCCGCGGCGACACTGCGCAGGATCTCCTGCGTCAGGGCCTCACCGTTCTCGCCGTTGGTCATGACCACGGCGCCCTGTCCGGTGCGGGGATATATGACAGCCACGGCCCGGTAGCCCTGATTGATACCGGTGTGACCGAAGGAAAACGCCTGTCCACGCCCGCGCAACTTCAGGCCCAGGCCATAGGCGTGGCCGGAGTACCAGCGGGCCAGGCCGGGCGTGTGGTCGGTCAGCATTTCACGCATGGTCGCCTGGTTCAGCAGCGCATTGTTCGCCGCGTTGGCCGAGCCGGAGAGGGCCAGCAGCCAGCGGGCCAGATCACTGGGCGTGGACCACAGGCCCGCTGCGGCCAGTTCCGGGTAGGTGTGCCAGCGGCCCGGCAGTGGCTGGCCGGCGGCGCTGTGCGCCTCGGCGGCTCGCTGACGCCAGGCCTCCGGCAGGGGGGACGTGAACGTACTGTGCGTCATGCCCAGCGGTTGCAACAGTCGGCGCTGCATCAGGTTCGGGAAGGGTTCGCCGCCCGTTTCCTGCAAAAGGAGTTGCAGCACCTCGTAGCCACCGCCCGAGTAGGCGTAGGCGCGTCCGGCGGGGTGTTCGACCCTGACGGCCGGGGAGGTCGCCGGCGCCGCGCCCCGCAGAACGTCAAGGAGCGTGGGAACAGGCTGACCTGCCGGATAGCCGAGGTAACCGGGAACGCCAATCCCGGCCGTGTGAGACAGCAGTTGCCGCAGGGTAACGTCAGCGGACAGGTCGGGCGAAGCTGCCGGGACTTTCCAGGAGCGCAGGGTGTCGTTGACGGGCCTGTCGAGCGAAAGTCGGCCATCCTGCACGAAGGTCATGGCGGCGGTGGCGGTCACGGCCTTGCTGATGGACGCCGCCTGAAACAGCGTCTCGGTGCTCACTCGGGCGTCATTGCCGGCGTGCAGGAAACCGTACCCCCTGGCCCACGCGACGCGTCCCCCGTCTATGACGGCCAGGCTGACTCCCGGCACGTGGTAGAAGGCCATTCTGTCCGTCAAGGACAGCTTCGCCTGCTGGCTGGGCTTCCACCATGAGCGCGGGGCGGGCCGCAGACCGCGCTCCACGTCCAACTGCTGCTGGGCCAGCTGCTGGGGTGGCCTGGCCCATGCGCTCAGCAGGAGTGCGGTGCTCAGGGCAGCCAGCAGGACGAAAGACCGGATTGACCAGCGTGGATTCGACATCTTTGCACCACCTTCATTGAAAGGAATAAGGGCGGGCCGCGCACTGCGTTTCTGGCGGCCTGGACGGGTCATCGAGGAAACCGAGGAGCAGCTGTAGGCCGCACTCGCTTTTGCCATTCATGTGCCCACCCTGCTCAAAAATCACGTGGGTCGAGGGAGAGAAGCGGGCTGCGACCGCCTGCGCCGTTTCGGGTGGCGTCACCGAGTCGTAACGGCCCGACAACAGCAGGGTGGGCACCTTGGCCCGGATAGGCGCCTGAGCGTCTGCCGGAGCGCCCAGCCCGAGGTCACGGCACAGCCTGTACATGGCCACGGTGGCTGCTGCCCGGTGTTGAAAAACAGGCAGCAGCCCGGACTGAATTCCCTGCTCGGGAAGCCGGGTATCCTGGCAGCTCACGGCGGCGTACACACCCGGATCGACGGTATTGCCGCCTTCGTTCGCAGCGCTTTTCACGAGAGAGTCGAGTGTTGTGCGGTCTTTCGCTGGCCCGCTGCGCAGCATTTCGTCTATGGCCTGCATGTCTCGCGGTGAATAGCCGGTGTCCCAGAGGGCCGAGAGCAGCACGCTGCCCTTCAGGGGCAAGGGTCGCTGAACCCCGAGCACCTCACCGGGAAAAGTCAGGTTCAGGGCGCCCAGTTCGTTCGCCGCCTGCTGAATTCGGGTGGGGTAGTCACCGTCGGGGCAGTGGCCGGCCGCTGCACAGACCTGTCCGAAGCTGCTCAAGGTCTTCTGGAAGTGCTGCGGCTGCGTGACGAACGGGTTCACGGCGGGGTCGACCACACCGTCGAGCACCAGACTCCGCACAAACTCCGGGTGGCGCTTCACGACTTCCTGAGCGGTGCGCGTGCCGTAGCTCAGGCCGTACAGGTTGACCTGCTGATACCCCAGGGCACGCGCCAGCGAGACGATGTCCTCCGCATTGCTGCGCGTGTTCAGGGTCGCGGGGGCGTTTCCGTTGGCTTTCATGGCGTTCAGGCAGTCCCGCACCTGCCCCTCGAATTCCTGCGGGGCCAACTCGGCGGTCAACAGGCGAATGTGGCACGTGGTCTGCGGCCCCTCGCGGCTTTCCCCGACGCCCCGTTGATCGTAGAAAATGAGGTCGTGCAGCGGCCGCCTGCCGCTTTCCCTGAAAAGCTTTTCCAGGCGGCGCGGCCACCCGCCTGTCCGGCCCCCCGGCCCGCCCGGAATCACGACGGTCGCCACCGCTGACTTTGAACGGCCCGGTAAAACCGCGAAGGCCAGCGGGAGGGTGGCCCCTTGCGGCTGGGCATACTGCTTTGACACCTGGATTTTGCCGCAGGCCCGAACGGCACCCCTCGGCAACCCGAAAGGACAAGGCCTGAACAGCTGTTCCCGCACACACGCAGTCAGGAACAACCCCAGCAGCGCCCCACTGCCAAGAGCAACTTTGAGCGGCATCGACACGCTGGTAGTGTGGTTGGGCAACGACTTGAAAAACCACCCCGAAATTGGAGCTGTGCCTGTCAGTGCATCCTGCAAAGTCATTCCCACCCTATGCCATGAGCGGCTAACCTGAACGGCGTGTCTACCGCTCACGTCGCCACGGCCCCACAGGCCAAACTGCTGCTCGCGGTGGAGTTGCGGCCCCTGCTGAACCTGCTGATGCGTGAACCGCGCACGGTGACCGAGGCGGCCGTTGCCCTCGGCATGAACGTTCAGCGTACCCATTACCTCATGGGGAAACTCCTGAAAGCCGGGGTGGCCGAAGTGGCCGCGGAACGTCGCCGCAGCGGCCCACCCGTGAAGGTGTACCGCGTACCGCCCCACTGGTTCATTCCCTTAGAGTCGACGAGTGCCGAGTCACTGGAAGCCTTCGTGAACGCGCAGGTTCAACCCCGCATAGAGAAGCTGGTGCGCGAAATCCTGCAGGTGTTCAGGCAGCGCCGCAGCGAACAGCAGGGGTTCTGGCTGTCGGACGGCAACCTCAGCCTCGGGGACGTGAATGGGGCCGCGCAAGACCTCTGGGAAGGCCAGGAGCCCGTGGTCTTCACGCTTGGGCAGGTCCGGGTGTCACGCACCAGGGCCACCGAATTCAAACGGCAGTTGATTGCGATGACTCAGGAATTCGAGCAGGCTCCGGACGAGCAGGCGGCGGTCTACCGCTTCGCGGTCATGGTCGTGCGCGATCAGGAAACTGGCTGACGCCGTTGAAGAAGTTGACCGGAGTTCGCGCGGAACGCTCCGGCTAATTAGCTTCCTGCGCCGTGGAACAGCGTAAACTCGCCGGGTGACTGCACCACTCAAATCGTCCGAAGCTGTCGAGAATCAATTACACGTTCCTGCCGCTGCGTCGGACTGGGAAACCTACGCGCCCCGTTACCAGGCGCTGCTGGACGAGGAACTGAACGCCGCAGGGGTTCCGACGTGGCTGGGCCGCTAGAGTGCGCTGGACGCCGAACTCGGCGAGGCGGCCTCCAAGCTCTCCACGCACGCCGACCTGCACACCGATGATGAGGCCATCCAGTCGCGCTTTCAGACGTTCGTGGCGGAAGTGATGCCGCCCTCGGCCCGCATGGGTCAGGCCCTCACGGAAAAACTCCTGGCGGTGCCGGGGTATACGCCCGCGCCTGATTTTGCGCTGGGTTACCGCCGCTTCAGGGAGGCCGCCGCCCTGTTCCGCGAGGCGAACGTGGCCCTGGGCGTCACGCACGAGCAGCAGAAGAACCGCCACAGCGTCATTACCGGGAACCAGAAAGTCAGTCTGGACGGCGAGGAACTGACCATCCCGCAGGCCAAACAGCGCCTGGACAGCCCGAACCGTGCCGTGCGGGAAGTGGCGTGGCGGGCACTGGCCGAAAGCAACCGGGCGGTGGCCCCCGAGCTGGACGCGGTGATGCTCGACCTGATCCAGACGCGCCGCCAGCTGGCCCGCAACGCCGATGAACCGGATTACCGCGCTTACCGCTGGAAGGAACTGCACCGCGTGGATTACACGCCCGCCGACTGCGTGGCCTTTCATGAAGCGGTGCGGGACGAGGTGGTTCCCCTCGCCAGCCGGATCGTGAAGGACATCGCCGGTCAACTTGGTCTGGACAGCGTGCGCCCCTGGGATTACAACCGCAACAACCTCCTGGATCCGCAGGGGCGCGAGAGCCTGAAGCCCTTCACGACCGGACATGAACTGGAGGAACTGGCGCTCAAGGCCTACCAGGGCCTGGACGCCGACCTGGCCGCCCGGTTTACCCACATGCGCGAAAATGGTCTGCTCGACCTGGAGTCCCGCCCTGGCAAGATGACCCACGCTTACTGTCAGTACTTCCCGGTCAAGAACGAACCCTTCGTGTTGATGAACGTGGTCGGCACCGCCGAGGATGTTCGCGTGCTGTTCCACGAAGTTGGGCACGCCTTCCACGGGTTTTACAGCGGCGACCACCAGCCGCTGGTGTGGAACCGCTGGAGTCCCATCGAGTTCGTGGAAATTCCTAGCATGGCCATGGAATTCCTGACCCTCGATCACCTGGGACACGTGTTCAACGAGAGCGAGCTGGCCCGTTACCGCCAGAAGCAACTGGAGGGTGTCGTGGTATTCCTGCCCTGGGCGGCGCAGATGGACGCTTTTCAGCACTGGCTGTACGCCTCCGCGCCCGAACACCTGACCATTGCCGATCTGGACGCGAAATGGCTGGAGCTGGACCAGACCTTCCACCCCTTCTTGAACTGGGATGGGCTGGACGAAAGCATCCGCGCCAAAGGCTGGCAGTACTATCACATTTTCCAGGCGCCTTACTACTACATCGAGTACGCCATGTGTTACCTGGCCGCCGTGGGCATCTGGCGCAACTCGCGCGAGAATCCCGCCCAGGCCCTGACCTGCTACAAGGAGGCCATGCGCCTCGGAAACGCCTCGCCCGTGCCCGATCTATACCGCGCGGCCGGGGTGGACTTCCGTTTCGACCGCGAGCATATCCGGGGCCTCATGACGTTCCTGCAAGGTGAACTGAAGTAAAAGCAGCCTGAGACGACTTTGAAAGAGAGCAGATGATTCATCCTCTCTTTTTTCGATCTGTCTGAACCGTCCGCTTTCCGGCACGTGGCAAAATGAACCGCATATGCAGCAGCGGGACTTCGGCAACACGGGCTTGAAAGTCAGCGTCCTGGGGTTCGGGGCGGGGCAGGTGGGCGCGCAGCACCTGTCGGAAGACCAGGCGGGCACGCTGCTGAACCGCGCCATTGACCGGGGCATCACCCTGGTGGACACGGCGCGCGGGTACGGCCTCAGTGAGGAACGCATCGGGCGGCACCTGTCGTACCGCCGCCACGACTTCATCCTGAGCAGCAAGGGCGGGTACGGCGCACAGGGGGCCGAGGACTGGACGCCGCCGGCCATCCGGCGCGGCATCGAGCAGGCACTCACCCGGATGCGGGTGGACTGGATCGACGTTTTTCACCTGCACTCCTGCCCGCTGGAGGTGCTGCGCCGTGACGACCTGCTGGCGGCCCTGGACGATGCCCGCCAGGCCGGCCTGATTCGCGTGGCCGCATACAGCGGTGAGAACGAGGCGCTGGCCTGGGCGGTGGACTCCGGGCGTTTCGGGAGCATCGAGACCAGCGTCAACCTGGCGGATCAGTGGAGCGCCCACAGGGTGCTGCCGGACGCCCGCGAACGCGGCCTGGGCGTCATCGCCAAGCGGCCCATCCTGAACGCGGCCTGGCAATTCAGGGAACGTCCGGCCGGGCAGTACGCCGAAACGTACTGGGAACGCCTGCAACACCTCGAACTGAACGGGATTCGGGAACAGGCCGGCCTGGACTGGACTTCGCTGGCCCTGCGCTTCACGGCCTTTCACCCGAACGTTCACAGCGCCATCGTGGGGACGGCCAGCATCGACAATCTGGAGAGCAACGTCCGCGTCGTGGAGGAAGGCCCGCTGCCCCTCGATGTCCTGACCCAGATTGAGGCCGCCTGGGAGCGCGAGGGGTCGCGCTGGCCCGGCGAGGTCTGAGCAGGAGTGCGGCCCTGCGCTGAGATCATCACCGGGAACGCCGAGCAAGCGTCTCAGGAGTCTGAAAACGCTGTGTTAAGCGGCAAGAATAAGCAGCCGGGATTGTTTCAGTTTCGTCTTAGAGCGCTGAAGACATTCTCTGACTGCGAGCCTTGGGAAGGATATTTGCCTACTTTCCTATGGTCTTCTAGGCTCTATGCCGTCGGTCAAGATCGGCCTATTCATCCAAGGCAGTCGCGCTGAAGCCCCGGCCTGATAAGCAACCCAATTTGATAGGTAATTTCCCCGGAAGATCATAGGAGGCTTACCCCATGATTGGGACGGTTTTTCCTCCACTGGTTCTCCCTTTACGCTGCTCATCCACTGAGGTGCGGACTCTTGCTCAGGCCACGGCCAGCAAATGGCCCTCACGGGAACGCAGTTCAAAGCCGGTTGCGGGCCTTTTCCCCATCCAGCTGAGGGCGTCCAGCAGGTCGTCGGTTTCGCGCACGACCTCACCATCGATCACGATGCGGTACTCGCGCGCCTGGGCTGGGGGCGTCCAGCGTTCGCCGGCCTCTTCCTTGACGAAAGCTCTTGACATCCCCCCATTCTGCGCCGCAGCCCTTTGTTCAGCGTGAGTCGCACGGACTCTGTATTGAGTCATTGTTCAGGTCGGTCACCTGGCGTTTGGCGGCCAGGGTCAGGGTCGTCTCGCGCTGTTGCCCGCCCCGCAGGTATTTCAGAGAGATGGTCTGCCCGATCCTGTAACGCTGCACCTGCTGAATGAAAGCGTTGGCGTCGGGGGTGCTGACGCCCTGTACGCTGATCACCACGTCGCCCAACCGGGTGAGCTCGCCGCTCTCATCGGCCAGGCAGCCGCGCAGCCCGGCGCGTTCGCCAGGGCTGTTGCGGGCGACGCGCAGTACCACCGCGCCGGGCGGCTCGGTCTGACCGCTGTGCGTCGGGTCGAGCACCAGGCCCACCACCGGCGTATCACGCTTCTCGCCCGCCCGCAGGGCCTGGATCAGGTCATTGCCTTCCACCACGGGCACGGCGTAACTGCTGCGGGTGGTGCCGTTCAGGTTCTGGCGGATGTAACTCACCACGCCGATTGCCTGACCGTTGCCGTCGATGATGGGGCCGCCACTGTCACCTGGTTCCAGCGGCGCCGTCATTTCCAGCGTTCCCTGCGGAAAGTCGGCCCGGCCGGCCGCGACCCCCAGGGCCAGCAGTTGCCCCCGGCGCGGTTGCAGGTAATCGCCGTTGCTGTTGCCGATGGCCAGCACCGTCTCGCCCACGCGCGGCGCGCGGGTGGTCAGCTTCAGAAAGGGAAAAGGCCCTTTGCCGCGCACTTCCAGCAGGGCTACGTCGCGCGCGGCATCGAACGCCTTGACGCGGGCCTGCAAGGAACGGCCCTCCAGCGTGGAGACCTCAAAGAGCTGCCCGTCACTGACCACGTGGTACGCCGTCAGGACATCCCCCGCGTCATTGATGAAAAAGCCGGTGCCGAGGCCTCCTGTGTTGCTGGCCGGGTTCAGCGATTTCACCTGCACGGTGGCCGGGCGCGACTGCTTGAACAGCGCCAGTGTTTCGGGCGGCAGTTCGTTGGGCAGCGCTGGTTTATTAGACTGCGCCGCTGCGGGCGGAGACCCTCCCGGCTGTGCCGTGCTGGGAGGTGAAGCGGGCGCGGTCAAATCAGGCGCAGTCGCTGTGTCGGGCACAGTTACCGTGCTCCCCCGCCAGTCGGGCAGCAGGTAAGCTGCCAGGGCCAGAGTCAACAGCACAGGTAACCACGGAGAAGTCCGACGCACAAATGAAGTCTAGACGCCCGAAGTTAAACGACGCCTGGAAGCCCATTACAGTTCAACGCAAGTCATCAGGACAGGTGAACGTCACAGGGTCAGGGGGAAGTGAGGACTGGGCAGTGGAAGAAGCCACTGCTGCCCGACTTTTTCGAGAACGTCAGAGGAAATTTACTGAAATAAGGCCGCGTACTCGCCGTAGCCTTCGGCTTCCAGTTGATCTCTGGGAACAAAGCGCAACGACGCCGAGTTGATGCAGTAGCGCAGCCCGCCGTGCTCGCGCGGGCCGTCCGGGAACACGTGGCCCAGGTGCGAGTCGGCGCCGCCGGAACGGACTTCGGTGCGGGCATACCCGATCTTGTAATCGGTGTTCTCGGTGAGCTGCACGTCCTTCAGCGGGCGCGTGAAGCTGGGCCAGCCGCACCCGGCGTCGTACTTGTCACGGCTGGAGAACAGCGGTTCGCCGGACACGATGTCCACGTAAAGGCCGTCGTCGGTGGTGTCCCAGTACTCGCCGCTAAAGGCGCGCTCCGTGCCCTCGTGCTGCGTCACCTGGTACTGCATGGGCGTGAGTTTCTCGCGCAGCTCGGCGTCGCTGGGTTTGGCGTAGTCACGTTTCGTCATGCCGGAAGTCTAGGGATGGAGGCCGTGTGCTGCGTGAAGAAACTTCGGTGTGAATCTTGACCTTCGCCGCCAGTGCCCGGTAAAAATTTGCGTGCGTCAGGTAAGACAGGTGATCCGAACGCACGTTCCCCAGAAAAGGAAAGGCCGTATCGTGGGCGCCCTGAATGATGCCCTCGGCCCGGAAACTCAGGAAATCGCTGAAGCTCCACACGTTCCAGAAGTACCCCAGGTGCGGGGAATTCAGCAGGGCCGGGGTGGGCAGCGGCCCGCGCTCCAGAAACTGCCCCAGCTCGCGGAAAAGGCCCACCTGCGACCCGCACGCGCACCAGAAATCCACCCTGACCCCCGGCGCGTCCGGATCGGCCGGCAGGAAACTGGTGAGGGCGTCGTACAGGAGTTGCCCGCCCATGCTGTGCGTCAACACCACCAGCGGTTCCGCCGGGTCACTGTCCAGCCGCGCCGCCTTCAACCCGCCCAGGACGCGGCGCATCACCACGCCCGGTTGTGCAGGCAGCCCGCGCCCGCCCAGGTAACTCAGCACGTCGCCCAGAAACAGCGGCACGAAATCTTCGATGGGCCGCCGCACCGTGGAGAACGTCAGTTTCAGGTTCCTGCGGCGTTCCAGCACCAACCGGCGCGGCAGACGCGGGGCCTCCAGCATCTCCCGCAGGTCCTGACGCGGGAGATCCAGCCGGCTTTCCACCGCCGCCCGCAGAAATGCCAGTTGCCGCTCCGGCGCCAGGGAACGGGCGATGTCCAGCAGGTTGGTGTCCCGCGCCACGCTCCACGCCGCCGCCATCACCTCCGGCCACAGCGAAGTGGGGAAAGCCCGGCAGAAATCTTCCTCCAGCCGCTCCCCAAGCGCCTCCGGCGCCCAGTTCAGTTCGCTGTTGCTGTGGTCTGTACCCGCTGCCTGCCCAGCTGCCGCCTGGCCCGACGCCAGCGAGCGCCCGCCAAGCCCGTACGACGCGCCCAGATCACCCCAGTAGAGTTCACTGATAGGCACGTCCCCGGGGTGTGCCGGGTTCAGAACAGGCGCGACGTGCTCGCGCAGGAACCCGTGAATGTTCTGCCAGTCGACACCCCGCGTGGCGTGCGCCACCTGCTCCCAGCCGGGATCACCCTCGCGCCGCACCGCTACACCGTGAATGAAGACAATGGGCATGTCAGCAGCGTACCGTCTGGACGGCGCCTCTGGACGGTAAAGATGCTGCACCGGCGGTAAAGAAATGCTTTGTAAAAAGGCGGTGGACTTTACACCCCTGATCCCTTAAACTTGAACCGAGTTCAATATTTTGCCCCACGACGTGGGGGATCAACTTCCGCAGCACGCGCTCAGACCGCCTTTTCCCGGCTTTCCGACACGGGTTCGGAAGTTTTCCTTTCCCAAGCACCAGGCGAAAGACCATAATCAGTGGTGCCCAAGCCACCTGTAGGCCACAAGGAGGTCACATGAAGATCAAGAAAGCTGCCGTAATCGGCGCGGGAGTGATGGGAGCCGCCATTGCCGCCCAGCTGGCGAACGCCGGCATCCCCGTGCTGCTGCTCGACATCGTGCTGCCAGATAAACCGAGCGCAGATAAACCAGACCGGAATTTTCTGGCGAAGGCCGGCCTTGAACGCGCCCTGAAGGCCCGCCCCGCCGCGTTCATGGACAAAGATCGCGCGGGGCTCATTGAAGTGGGCAACCTGGAAGACGACCTGAAGAAACTGAAGGACTGCGACTGGGTGCTGGAAGCCATCATCGAGAAGCTGGACGCGAAAAAAGACCTGTGGGAACGCGTCGAGAAGGTCGCCAAGAAAACCGCCATCATCTCCAGCAACAGCAGCGGCATTCCGATGCACCTGCAGGTCGAAGGGCGCAGCGAGGACTTCCAGAAACGCTTCGTGGGCGCCCACTTCTTCAACCCGCCGCGTTACCTGCACCTGCTGGAAATCATTCCGACGCCCAAAACTGACCCGCAGGTGCTGAAGGACATCAGCGAGTTCGCGGAGCACACCCTGGGCAAAGGCGTGGTCATCGCCAATGACGTGCCGGGGTTCGTGGCGAACCGCATCGGCGTGTACGGCATCGTCCGTGCCATGCAGCACATGGACAAGCACGGCCTGACGCCCGCCGAGGTGGATCAACTGACCGGCCCGGCGCTGGGACGCGCTTCGTCGGCCACCTTCCGCACGGCTGACCTTTCGGGGCTGGACATCATCGGGAAAGTCGCCGAAGACCTGGGTAAAGCCACGCCCGAAGACGAGGACTTTACCCTCACCGACCGCTTCCTGGGCATCACGCAAAAGGGCCTGCTGGGCGACAAGACCGGCAGCGGCTTTTACAAGAAGACCAGGGACGAGAAAGGCAAGACCAAGATCCTGAACCTGAACCTCGACACGCTGGAGTACGAGGACGCCGGCAAAGTGAAGGTGGCCGCCGTGGAAGCCGTGAAAGGCAAGCCCATCGCCGAGCGCGTGAAGGCCCTGTACAACGCCGAAGGGAAGGAAGGCGAGTTCCTGCGCGGCAGCATGAACGACGGGTTCTGGTACGCCGCCAAGATGGCCGGCAACGTGTCCAACCGCCTTCAGGACATCGACAACGCCCTGAAATGGGGCTTCGGCTGGGAACAGGGGCCGTTCGAGACCATGGACACCATCGGGGTGCAGCAGGTCATTAACAACCTGGAAGCTGAAGGGCGCTCCCTGCCGCCCCTGCTGGCCAAAATGAAGGAAACGGGCCGCGACAGGTTCTACGACGCCGCTCCTGATGGCACGGGCGAAACGGTGACGCCCGCTGGGGATGCCACGCCGTACCAGGCGCCGTACTTCCTGCTCAGCGACCTGAAAAAAGATGCCAGCAAGGTCGTCAAGAAACGCCCTGGCGCCAGCATTCTCGACCTCGGGGACGGGGTGCTGCTGGTCGAATGGCACGCCAAGATGAACGCCCTGGGCGAAGATCAACTGCGCGCCGTGCAGGACGCCCACAAACTCGTGCAGGACATGGGCTACGCCGGCCTGGTGGTCGGCAACCAGGGCGAGCACTTCAGCGCGGGCGCCAACCTCCCGCTGATCCTTGCCCAGGCGCAGGCCGACGAGTGGGACGAACTGGATGACATGGTGGGGCAGTTCCAGCAGACCACCACCAGCCTGCGCTTCAGCCCCCACCCCACCGTGGCCGCCCCCTTCGGCATGACCCTCGGCGGCGGCTGCGAATTCAGCCTGCACGCCGACCGGGTGGTCGCCAGCGCCGAACTGTACATGGGCCTCGTCGAGGTCGGCGTGGGCCTGATCCCCGGCGGCGGCGGCACCAAGGAAATGCTGCTGCGCTTCACGGATCAGCTGCACCCGGGCCAGCAGATCGGCACGGCCCTGCTGCCCGCCGTACAACGCGCCTTTGAACTTATCGGCACGGCCAAGGTCAGCACCAGCGCCCTCGAAGCCCGCAACCTCGGCCTGCTGCGCGACCACGACCTGATCGTCATGAACAGGAACCACGTCATCGACGAGGCCAAACGCACCGTGCTGGCCCTCGCGCCCGACTACGTGCAGCCCACCCCGCGCCAGGACATTCCCGTGATGGGCGACGCTGCCATCGCCGCCCTGAAAAGCGCCCTGTACGGCATGCACGAAGGCGGTTTCATCACCGACTACGACCTCGTCGTCAGTGAACAGCTCGGCAAGGTGCTCAGCGGCGGCACCGGCAACAACCGCACCGCCAGGGTCAGCGAACAGCACCTGCTGGACCTGGAGCGCGAAGCCTTCCTGACCCTCCTCGGTAAAAAAGGCACGCAGCAGCGCATAGACCACATGCTCAAGACCGGCAAACCTTTGCGGAATTGAGCACAGGCGAAACAGTCGCCAGCTTCCTCACCGACCTCAGCCAGAATTGCCTCAGCGAGAATTGACCCCATGAAAGAACGTCCTTCCATTCTTGAGCGCCTCCATGCCTTGCCCAAGCGAAAAATCGCCAGGTGGGCCGCTGTGGGGTACGTGGCTGTCGTGATTGGGGGGGCGTTCCTGGGGGCGGAAATTGCCCTGCGTTCCAAGACGCGGTGGGTAAAGGGCACGTTCGTTCCGGTGGGGCGGCGGGGAAATTCGGTGTTCCTTCCTGCCTCGCCGGAGACCCTCAGCCGGGGTGTCATCGGGATGGTGCCTATCAGGCCGAACCGGGGCCACGCGCTGCTGGGCGAGGCGAAAGTGGTGGGAACACTGGTTCGGCGCGAGATTCTGCGCGAACGGGGCCGGATTCCGGACGGTTCCGTGGCGTGGGCCTCCACCTTCGTCTACAACGGCACGCCCTCCCAGCTGGGCGTGGAGTTCGAGAACACCAGTGTTCCCACCGACGTGGGGGACATGCCCGCGTGGTTCATTCCGCAGCTGCACGGCGCTGCTGCCGCTGAAGGGAAAGACGCCATTGCCATCGTCATTCACGGTCACGGGGGGCAACGGGCGCAGGCCCTGCGGATGCTGCCGACCCTGATGGAATCCGGCGTGGCCAGCCTGTTCGTGACCTTCCGCAACGCTTACGGCGCGCCGCGCATAGGCAAGGGCTACCTGACCCTGGGCGATCAGGAAGCGGACGACGTGCTGCACGCGCTGGACTGGGCCAAGGAACGCGGGTTCAAGCGCGCTATTCTGTACGGCTTTTCCATGGGCGGCAACATTGCCCTGTGCGCCGCGCAGAGACAGGATCGCTGGCCCATTCCCGTTACAGGCGTCATTCTCGACTGCCCCGCACTGGAATGGCGGGACGTGATGTACAGCCAGGGCGAACGCTACGGCCTGCCCAGGTTCCTCGCCGGCCCCGTCGCCAGGCTGACCGAACTGATCGTGACCCGCCGCAGCGGCCAGAACTTCGACACCGTCGACCAGCTTGCCGCCGCCACCCGCTTTACCCTGCCCATGCTGCTGTTTCACGGCACGCGGGACAGAACCATTCCGATTCGTCAGAGCGACCAGCTGGCCCAGCTTCGCCCGGACCTCGTGGAGTACCACCGCGTGGAAGGAGCCAAGCACATCCGCTGCTGGAACATCAGCCCCAGGAAGTATGACGAAGCCGTCTTGAACTTCATCAGGAAGGTTTTGCCAGAGGTAGGGAAGTGAGCGAATTCATCGTCATTTTCCAGCGCCTTGCGGTCGAGTGGGGAAGGAAAGGTCAGTCTGCACTCTTGACGGCCCGGCGGCGGGAGTTGCCGAAAAGCTACCCGCTGCTGCTTTCGCTGGTGCCTGCGGGCGTGGTGACCGTGGCGCAGAACGTGACCTGGACGGACGAGGACGGCTTTCTACACGCCGCCGAAACCGTGCAGCCCTTCGAGACCTTCACGGGTTTCCAGCCGAGCGAAATGCAGGTGACGGCGGGCAACACGGTGGAAAGTGTGGAACTCGTTCCCACGCCCCTCCTGGGTATTCCGAACGTCGCTCCACGCCTGCGCCTCGGTGTAGGCCAGGTGGCGCGGTTCGAGTGGAACGAGCACCTGGGCACAGATGACACGGGAGAGAGGCGCGTGCGGCACACGATCATCAGTGTGGCCCTCAGCCCGCGCACGGTGAACCGCGACTTATTCGGCAAACTGCCCGACCTGTACTATTCCCACTGCATAGACCTGAATCAACGGCGATTGAAAGCGGGAGGAACGGGATGAAACAGGAAGCTCAAGCCTCAAGAGGGGTGACCCCTCAGCTGTACTGGATTTTAAACCTCTCGCGTTTAGACGTTTTGACGTTTAGACCTTTCTCAAGGAGTAACCAAAATGCGTGATGCTGTTATCGTTTCTGCTGTTCGTACCCCCGTTGGGCGTGGTGTGAAAGGCACCCTCGCCAATACTCGCCCCGATGACCTCGCCGCGCTGGTGCTGAATGAAGCTGTTAAACGCGCTGGCGTGAGCGCCGACGTGGTGGAGGACGTTTACCTGGGGTGCGCCATGCCCGAAGCCGAGCAGGGCCTGAACGTGGCCCGTCTGGCGGCGCTGCGTGCGGGGATGCCGGACAGCGTGGGCGGCGTGACGGTGAACCGCTTCTGCTCCAGTGGCCTCCAGACCATCGCCATGGCGGCGGCGGCCATTCAGACCGGGCAGGCGGACGTGATGCTGGCGGGCGGCGTGGAAAGCATGTCGTTCGTGCCTATGAGCGGCCATAACCCTAGCCCCAACCCGGAACTGGTGGACAGCCGTCCCGGCGCTTACATCGGCATGGGCCTGACGGCAGAAAACGTGGCGGCCAAGTACGGCGTGACCCGCGAGGATCAGGACAAATTTGCGCTCTTAAGCCACCAGAAGGCGGCGGCGGCGCAGGACGCCGGCAAGTTCGACGCGGAAATCGTGCCGGTGCCGGTGCGTGTAGACAAACTGAAGGGCACGAAACTGAAGTCCGAAACGCTGAGCTTCGATAAGGACGAACTCATTCGCCGGGATGCCAACCTGGACGACATGGCGAAGGTGCGCCCGGCCTTCAAGGCGACCGGCAGCGTGAGTGCCGCCAACTCCAGCCCCTTCAGCGACGGCGCAGCGGCCGTGCTGCTGATGAGCGGCGAGAAGGCGCAGGAACTGGGCGTGAAACCCCTGGCGAAATTCCTGGGCTTCGCGGTGGCGGGCGTCGCGCCGGAAATCATGGGCATCGGCCCGGTGGCCGCCGTGCCGAAAGTCCTGAAGCAGACCGGACTGACGCTGGACGACATTGACCTGATCGAGCTGAACGAGGCGTTTGCCGCGCAGTCCCTCGCCGTGGTGCGCGAACTGGGCCTGGACGAAACGAAGCTGAACGTGAACGGCGGCGCGATTGCGCTGGGCCACCCGCTGGGATGCAGCGGCGCGAAGCTGACGACCACCGCCATTTACGAGCTGCAACGTCGGGGCGGTGGCAAGGCGCTGATCACCATGTGCATCGGCGGGGGCATGGGCGCCGCCGGCATTATCGAGGTGTACCCCGCAGAAGCAGCCGACTGAACACTGAAGCAAATAAGGCGGCCTGACGGGGCCGCTTTTTTCATGGGCAATTTTTAAGCCTGCTGGTCGTAGTTTCTCAGCGCCTTTTCCTCGGCCGGAATACGAATGAAGTGGAGCAGCAGCAGGTTCAGGGTGCCGCCGATCAGTGAGGTCTTGTGCGCCTGCACGATCTGCGGCACCACATACAGTTCAGCCATGACCACCCAGTAGTTCGGGTGTCTGATGAACTTGTACGTGCCCTTCTCGACCCGCTTCGCGCCGGGCCAGATCAGGATGCGGGTGTTCCAGTACACGCCCAGGTCATTCATGACCTTGTAGCGCAAAACCTGAAGGGCCAGCGCGGTGGCCAGCGCGGGTTTGTTGATGGGCTGGCTGGACTGCCGGCCTTCCAGCAGCAGCCCGGCCAGCCAGGCCGCGTGCAGCAGCACGATGGCGGGGTAATGGCCCCGGCCGTGTTCGGTGGCTCCTGCCTGCCGGGCCAGCCGCTCGTTTTGCCGGGCGTGCCGCAGTTCCAGCAGGCGCTGCGTGACCAGGGCGCCTACCAGCAGCGGCGTGAAAGCGCGGGCCTTCACAGCTTCACCAGGAGGTGACCGATGTTGAAACCCGGCCCCATGGCGGTCAGCAGGGACAGGCCGTGCTTGCCGTTCTCAATCGCGTCGTGCAGCACGGCCATCACCGACACGCTGGACATGTTGCCTTTGGTGCGCAGCGTCTCCCATGATTCCGGCGCCACCTGGTGCGGCGCGATTACCTCGTTGATGGCGTTCAGGACTTTGACCCCACCCGGATGCGGCAGAAAATGCTGAATATCGTCCCGGGTGACGCCGAAGGTCTGGAAGGCGCGTTCCAGCGAGCCGGGCAAGTGCGCCAGCACCACGTCGGGCACGGCTACGTCGAAGATGACTTGCAGGCCGTCGTCGGTGGTGTTCCACCCCATGATGTTCTCCGTGTCGTGCAGCAGCGTGTTGTGGTGGTGCAAGACACGGGGGCCGGGGCCGTCACGCGAGATGATCGCGGCGCTCGCTCCGTCACTGAACAGCGCAATGGCGACCACGTTGCTTTTCGTGTCGTCGCCGTGCAGGGCGTTCAGGGTGCAGAGTTCCACGTTGACCAGCAACACGTTGCGGTACCCGGCGTTGACCAGTTCGGCGGCGCGGGCCAGGCCCAGCACCCCGCCCGCGCAGCCGTACCCGACCAGCGGCACCTGCGCGGCTTCGGGTTTCAGGTTCAGGTCAAGGGCCACCGCCACCGCCAGCGAGGGCGTCACGAACCCGGACGTGGTGACGACCACCACGGCATCGATCTCATCGGCGCTCAACTTCGCCCGCGTCAGCGCGGCGCGGCTGGCCTGCGTCGCCAGTTCGCGGCTGTGCTGCTTGAACAGCGCCGCTTTCTGCCCGGCGCTCAGGCGTTCGCGGTACGCTTCGGGGGGCAGCACCACGTGCCGCTGGTCGATGCGGGCGTTGAGGTACACGTTACGCAGTGATGGCCGGGCGGCCCAGCGCGGGGCCAGCATGGCCGCGACCTCCAGCGCCATGTCCTGCGTCACGGTGAACTCCGGGAAAGCCAGCGCCATGCCCCTGACGTGGGCCTGCAAAGGAATCAAGACGCTTCCCCAGGCGCGGTCTCTTCAGGCACGGTCTCTTCAGGCACGGTGCAGTTCTCACGGTAGACGTACTGCGACAGGTGCTTGCGGTGCCGGCTCGACCAGTCGATGCTGGGCCGTCTGTCGGAGTCCGGTACGTACCCCAGGCGGTACACCGCCATCAGTTCCAGGTCCGGTGGCACGCGCAGCAGGGTCTTCATTTTCTCCCACTGCTCCGGCAACTCCATGGGCGTACTGATGAACTGAATTCCCAGCCCCAGCGGCCCCACCGCCAGCCAGATGTTCTCCATGGCGGCCCCCATGCCGAACACACTGTAAAACCCCGACAGTTCGCCGGGGCGGTACTCTTCTTTGTCGAGCAGCACCGCCAGCAGAAGGGGACTGCCCGCCACCAGTTTGCGGTTGTCCTCGCCCAATTTGCCCGGCACGCCCAGTTTCTTCATCAGGGCCAGTCCCGTGTCGCTGAAGACGTGCGGCGTGAAGGGGCGCAGCGGGCCGGGCAGGTGATCGAGGTGAAGGCCGTCGCGCCGCGTCTCCATCTCGGCCTCGGTAAAGCGGAAGTACTTCTTGTAGCGGTTGAAAAAAAGGCCCTGCTCGATCAGCGCGCTCATGCTCTGCCCGGAAATTTCAGCGACCTGCTCGATGGTCTGGCGATTCTCGATCAGCACGAAGCGCCACGGCTGAGAATTGAAGTGACTGGGGGCCGCGCCCGCCGCGCTGAGCAGCAGGTGCTGAACGTCGCGCGGCACGGGGTCAGGTTTAAAAGGCCCGTTGGTGGTTCGACGCTGAAAAATGGCGTCCAAGAGGCGAGCTTCGTGGGGTGCGCTGGGCATAGGCCCCATACTAGGCGGCGTTCCCCGGGCGCTGAGCGCGACCGGTCTTGACCTGACGCTTATTCACCCCTTTCGTCGTTTGCGCGGGATTTCTCGGCCAGGGTGGCGTCGTCCATCCAGCCGGTCTTCTTGCGCTGGTGCATCAGGCCGTAAGCCCTGAGCCACTCGTTTTCGGGAATGTCCACCAGAGTTCTCCCGGGATACAGTTCGTGTAGCACGGTGCACATCACGTCGACCTCGTGGTCGCTGTACGCCTCGACCCCCAGTTTCTCGTGAACGGCCGCGCGGTCGATAGGGGTACGAGGAGGGTCATGAGAAGGGGTCGTCATGTCCGGCAGGGTAGCACCGGGCGTGAAGGCTTTGGCCAATACTCCTGGCTGTCTTTTCCGCTACTCTTCATGGCGATGAGCACGCTGGTGACGGCCCAGGAGGTGACCGTGGTGTACGGTGACCGGGCCGTGCTCGCGAGCGTGTCCATGAGTGTGGCGGCGGGGGAGAGGGTGGCGCTGCTGGGCCGCAACGGTGCAGGTAAAACCACGTTGCTGCGCCTGCTGAGCGGCGAACGTCACCCCGACGAGGGCACTGTGTGGCACGCGGACGGCCTGCGAACCGCGGTGCTGGCGCAGCATCACGCGCACCCGGCGGGCGTGTCGGTGCGCGACCTTCTTCACGCCGCGCACCCGTACCGCGAGGCCGAAGCGCGGCTGCTGGGGCTGGAAGCGAACCTGGGCGACCCGGACGTGTTGCAGGCGTGGACGGATTTGCACGCCCACCTGGAGGCGGCGCAGGCGTACGCCTGGCCTTCGCGTGTGCGGCGCATTCTGGGCCGGCTGGACCTGACGCGTTTCCAGCAGCGTGAGGCCGCCACGCTGTCCGGCGGGGAGCGCACGCGGCTGGCGCTGGCGCTGGCACTGGCCCGCGAACCGGATATTCTGCTGCTGGACGAACCCACCAACCACCTGGACATCCGCATGCGTGAATGGCTCGAAAGCTGGCTGCGCGACTTCCGGGGGGGCGTGATCCTGACCAGTCACGACCGCGATTTTCTGGATGCGGTGGCGACCCGCAGCGTGTGGCTCCAGCACGGCGAGGCCAGCGGGTACGCGGGCGGGTATTCCCGCGCCTGGGCGCAGCGCGAACTGGAGCGCCGCACGCGGGCGAAAGCCGCGAAGCTCTCCGGGCAGGAACGGGCGCGGCTGGAAGACAGCGTGGCGTGGCTGGACAGGCGTGGACGGCGCTCGGGTGCCCTGAAAACGCGCGTGGGCCGCGTGGACGTGCTGGAAGCGCCGCTGCCCGAGCGGCAGATCAGAATGCGTCTGCTGGCCGGCACGGCTCACGCCCCACTGGTGGCGTGGGGTGAGCACCTCACCCGGAGTTACGGGTCGCAGGTGGTCTTGCAGGACGCAGCGTTCCGCCTGCGCCAGGGAGACCGGGTGGCCCTCATGGGCGCGAACGGCACCGGCAAAACCACCCTGATGCGTTTACTTGCCGGGGACACCTTCCCGGACGACACCACCCCGCCGCCGGTGCTGCGCGTGGCGGGCGGCGTCACGGTCGCCAGCCTGGACCAGACGTGGCACGGCCTGAATCCTGCCGAGACCCTGCACGGGCAGTTCGAGCGGCGCTTCGGTGGGCAGACGAACGCCATCCTGGGCCGCGCCGGCTTCACGGCCGCCGACTGGCCCAAAACCCCGGAAATGCTGTCGGGCGGCGAACGTGCCCGCGCCGGGCTGGCGCTGGTCAGCAGCCTGCGGGCCGACCTGCTGCTGCTGGACGAACCCACCAACCACCTGGACGTGGAAGCCCTGCAAGCGCTGGAGGACGCCGTTCACGCTTACGGCGGCGCGGTGGTCATCGTTACCCACGACCGGCGTTTCGCCCGCGAGGTGGCGAATCGGCTGTGGGTCATCGAGGACGCCAGGCTGCGCGAAGTACAGGGCTGGGGCAGCCGCGAGTACACCGACCCCGCCCGCCGGCTGGACAGTGACCCGCCCCCCCCACCGCCGGAACCGTCCGCCCGGCAGCAAATCGTACCGCTCGAGAACCAACTTGCCCAGATTCAGACCGTGCTGGACGGCCCCCCCGGTCGCCTGACGGGCCGCGAGGAAGCCCGCCTGCGCGCGCAGCTTTACCACGTTCAGCAGCGCCTGTACGGCCTGTACGCCGGGGCCTTCGCCGCGCCGCAATGGGACGATCAGGTGCGTGAACCGCCCCTCACCGTCCGTGCCCAGCATCTGGGAGACGGCCCCCCAGGTTCCGGGGGCGGCATGTTCTGGGCCGCCAACGACGAAAGCTGCCCTCACCTGGCCTGGGACGGAGCCACCCTGCGCTTCTCTGGCCCCGCGCCCACCTGGTACGCCTCGGCCCTGCTGGGCGGTGCCCTGCGCATTCTGTTCGAGCGCTGGAACGTCGGCAAAGTTCAACTGGGAGAGTCTGGGCGCCTGCTGAGACGCCGCGCATACTTCGAGCGCGTCGGCCTGATCCGCTGAGGGAGGAGGGTCGACCACTTCCCACCCCTGTTTTTTCAGGTTCTCCGCTCCTTTTCCCGCCAGCCTGCCGTCCGCCTTCTGCTTTCCTTCCGCTATACTCCTGTGTCATGGAAGACCTCATCAAGGGACGCCTGGGTGGAGCGGACGGGTACGATATCCGCTGCGCCATCGACGGCGACAAAATCGTGGGTCGTGCGGGCGGTAAGCTGCACGGCAAGGACATTGAACTGGAAATCACCGAGTCGGGCGTGCAGGGCAGCGTGGGCAGCGAAAGCGTGCGCATCGAACTGGCCGACGGCGAACTGAAAGGCAACGTGGGCAGCCAGAAAGTCACGCTGCGCGGCGTGGATCGCGTGACCGGCTTCATGGGCGAACCCATCGTGGGCTGGAACATCGTGGCGCAGCAGCAGGGCGAACACCTGACCGGGCAACTGGGCAGCACCGTACTGGGCCGCACCTTCGACCTGCAACTGGGCAGTGCGCCCGGCTGGGTGGGGGCACTGGTGGCCGTGGTCGCCTTCTACGCCCTGGAACCCCGCGCCAGCGTCAGCGCCTGAGCGTCTACAGATTTCAAGCCCCCGGTGAACGCCGGGGGTTTTTTGCTTACATAAATTCCGGTTGAACAGTTGGCATAATTGCTCAACCCGACTGGAAGAAGAAGCAAAAAAAGTGTTCTGGACATGGATTGCTCTCGTAGCGGGCGTGATACTCCTCGTAAGCCCGCTGCTTCAGGGGATGACGAACGGATTCATTCCGCAGGGTAAAACAGCCGGCCCGCCTGCAAGAACGCAAACGGGCCAGCGAACCGCAGGAACTTCAGGCCTTGCGGTGTTTGAGCATCTCCTCACGGTGAACGATCTTGTGGCGTGGGCGTCCGGCGGCCTGCCCCTGCGCGAGTTCCTGAGCGTCCAGCGCCTGCCAGTCCGCAAACGAGTACACGTCCACGCCCTTGCCGCTCAGCAAGGCGTCCACGTCGGCGGGGCTGGCGTTCGGCGCGGCGGGCAGGTGGCCGCTGCCGGCGTCTGCCAGCAGCAGGGCCACGGTGTCGGCGGCGCACTTGCGGTTGGTGCCGACCACGCCACTCGGGCCGCGTTTGATCCACCCGGCGGTGTACTCGCCGCCGCGGCCCTGCACCCGCCCTTCGTCGTTGGGAATCACGCCGCGTTTCTCGTCGAAAGGCACGTCCGGCAGCGCCACGCCCCGGTAACCCACCGAACGCAGCACCAGCTGCACCGGCAGCGTCTCGTACACGCCCGTGCCCACGGCGTTCCCGTTTTCGTCCAGGCGGTTCTTCTCGACTTTCAGGCCCGCCACGTTGCCCTGACCGTCACTCAGGATTTCCACAGGGGAGACCAGGAAACGCAGGTGAACGCGCCTGTCCTTGCCTTCCGGCGTGCGGGCCGCGAAGTCGCGCAGCACCTCCACGTTCTTCTTCTTCACGTTGTCGGTGATGGCCGTTTCCTCGGCTTCCGTCAGGGCGATCTCGTCGGGGTTCACGATGGGTTCCGTGACTTCCAGTTCGCCGAACTCGCGCAGTTCCTTGGTGGTAAAGGCCGCCTGCGCCGGGCCACGGCGGCCCAGAATCCACACGTCCTTCACGTCACTTTTCTCCAGCACCGGCAGGGCGTGCGGGGCGATGTCGGACTCGTGCAGTTCCCGGGTGGTCTTGACCAGGATACGCGCCACGTCCAGCGCCACATTCCCCACGCCCACCACGGCCACCCCGGTGGCGTTCAGCAGCAGGTCGCGCGTGGCGGCGTCCGGGTGACCGTTGTACCAGGCGACGAATTCGGTGGCGCTCAGGCTGCCTTTCAGGTCTTCGCCGGGGATGCCCAGGCGGCGGTCACTGCTGGCCCCCACGGTATACACCACCGCGTCGTAATGCGCCTTGAGTTCGGCCAGGGTGATGTCCCTGCCGAACTCGACGTTGCCCAGGAACCGCACGCGCGGGTCGCCGAGGGTCTTCTCGAAGCCCTTGGTCACGCTTTTGATGGTCAGGTGGTCCGGGGCCACGCCGTAGCGCACCAGGCCGTAGGGGGTGGGCAGGCGGTCGTACACATCCACCGATACGGGCAGGTTGGTCTGTTTTAGTAGGGACTCGGCCGTGTAGATACCGCTGGGGCCGCTGCCGATCACGGCCACGCGCAGGGGCCGTTCGGGGGTATACGGAAGGGTCATGGCAGGCAGTGTAGCGAGTTTGCCCCCTTGCTGTTGTCCCCGCTGTTCGGATGACTGGGCCACCTCGCCGCTGCTGGGCCGGCCTGTTCCGCTGGCTCCTGCAAAGCAACTGAAAACCGCTCCCTTGGAGGGGAGCGGCTGAGTCCAGTTGTGGATCAGGAAGCGGCAATTTCTTTGAGCGCGTCTTCTTTCTTGAGGGTGATCTTGCCGTACCCGGCGGTAATCACGCCTTCGCGGGTGAGTTCGCCGACGACCTTGGTGACGGTTTCGCGCACGCTGCCCACGGCGGCGGCCAGTTCGTCGTGCGTGGCGTAGATCATGGTTTCGCCGCTGTCGAGTTGGGTGGCCAGCGCGGTTTCCCGGAGTTCCAGCAGCTCACCGGCAATGCGGGCACGCAGGCGCTTGCCGACCAGGCGGTAGATGCTTTCGTAAGCGCGTTCCAGCGTGCGCACCAGGTGGGTGGTCACGACCAGGTTGTCCTCAGCGCTCATCAGGGCGGGGTTGATCACGTCGATGCTGCTGTCGGTAACGGCCTCAGCAAAGTAGGCGCGGTTCACGCCGGCCAGGGCTTCCTCGCCGAAGTATTCGCCGGGCTTCACGTAGCGCAGGGTCAGGCCATTGCCGTCGTCGTCCATGGTATGGACGCGCACCAGGCCACTGGAAACGCGGTACAGCATATCGCTTTTTCCGGGGTACAGAATCACGGCACCGGGACGGTAGGTCACAGTGTCTACAAAGGTACGGGTGCTGGTCTGGGGTTGAATCTGGGTCATTGTGGTCGCCTCCTTAGGCGTTTGTTGTGGATAGATGTGGTGGGGAGTGCTGCGAGCGCCATTCCTAACGCTGGTTACAGTGTAACCTACAATCACATTTTTGTAAACAATTTTGTTTGTTTAACAGAGCTTTAGGTCACTAAATGAACCTGCGGTCAGAATGCCAGTGTTGGTTGCTTAGGGTTGGGAAAAATAGAGTCCTAGACGGCGATTTAACACGGAAATGCTCAGAGATGCCGCTGCCCTCTTGGTGCTCAGGAGACTGTTCATTCAACACAGGTAAGGCTTTTTCTTTAATCCGTAATGACATCCCTTCCGGCAATGAGAAACACACCTCAAACTGCCATTTTCCTCACCTGACTGTTTCGCCTCAGAAAAGTGTGGAGGTCTTCTGAAGCAGCAAAAATTTTCCTTCTCCTCACTGACCGGACGGTCAAGGGCTTCATTAAGAGGCGTACAAGGGCCTGAAGCGTGGCAGAATCCGTGAGTCAGCTATGAAGCCTCTCTTTATCTTTGCCGTGCTTGCCAGCGGATATGCCTCCGCAGGCTGCGTTCCCCAAGCCAACTGGATCGAGGCCATCCGCGCCGAGGAAGTCCGCTATGGTATGCCGCAGAACCTGCTGTACAACCTGATCAAGAAAGAAAGTCAGTTCTGCCCGGGTGCCCGCAGCCGTGTGGGCGCGATGGGCCTGGCGCAGATGATGCCCGGCACCGCCCGGCTATTGAAGGTCAACCCCTGGAACCCTGTGGACAGCATCCGGGGCGCCGCCCGCTACCTGAATCAGCAGTTCACCACCTTCAACTCCTGGCCGCTGGCTCTGGCCGCCTACAACGCCGGGCCGGGCAACGTCACGAAGTACCGCGGCATTCCGCCCTTCCGGGAAACGCGCGGTTACGTCGCGGCCATCATGGGCGGCACCGACTCCGGCGTCCCGGTCGTCATGGCGGCCCGCTCCGGCACCGCGCCTGTCATCACCACGAAAAACACCATCATCGCCGCTCCCAGCGTGTCCAGCAGCGGGCCGTGGACGACCCCCGCCCCCCTGGTCGAACAGAAAAGGCCTTAAGTACCGGCCTTGAGCAAGGCGCCTGTAGGCCAATCGCCCTGCTCGCCTTCATTCACTCGCCCAGCAAGCACACCTCTTTTTGGTCAATGCAATAGGAAAGAGAAAAGCGCCTGCCCCGAAGAAAATAAGTTTCCAGGGCAGGCGCGAAAGGTTGTCAGGTCGGGTTAAAGTTCTTCTTCCTTGCGGATAGGGAAGGCGCTGATGACGCTGTCACCGTTCCCGACATTGATGATCTTCACGCCCTGCGCGTTGCGGCCAGTCACGCGGACTTCCTCCACGCGGGTGCGAATCACGGTGCCCTTCTCAGTCAGCACCATCAGTTCCTCGCCGCCGGCCACGCGGGTCAGGGCCACCAGCTTGCCGGTCTTGTCGGTCACGTCCAGCGTGATGACGCCCATGCCGCCGCGCCCCTTGGCGGGGTAATCGCTTACGGGCGTGCGCTTGCCCAGGCCGCACTCGCTCACGACCAGCAGTTCGCTGTTCTCGTCGCCTCCAGGCACCAGGGCCATGCTGACCACCGCGTCCTGCTCGTTCTCGCGCAGGCGAATGCCGATCACGCCCTGGGTGGCTCGGCCGGTGGCGCGGACTTCCTCGGCCTTGAAGCGCATGGCCTTGCCGTTATGGGTCGCCAGCACCACGTCGTCGCCGTCCTGAGCGATGCGTACACCGATCAGTTCGTCGTTGTCCTGCAGGTTGATGGCGATCAATCCCGCCGCCGTGATGTTGCCGTACTCGGTGATCAGGGTCTTTTTCACCATGCCGCTCTCGGTGGCAAACAGGAAGTAACCGGGCTGGCTGAAGTCCTTCACGCTCAGGACACTGGCAATGTTTTCCTCCTCGCGCAACCCGGGTAGCAGGTTGCGGATGTGCGTGCCCTTGGCGTCGCGGCCTGCTTCGGGCAGGTCGTAAATTTTCTCGCGGAACACGCGTCCCTGATCGGTGAAGATCAGCAGGTAATCGTGCGTGCTGCCCACGAACACGTTGGTGTTCGCGTCTTCCTCGCGGAGTTTGCCGCCACTGCTGCCGCGTCCGCCGCGGCTCTGGGCGCGGTAGGCGTCCAGGTTGGTGCGCTTCAGGTACCCGGCTTTCGTCATGGTAATGACCATGTCCTCGACGGCGATCAGGTCTTCCTTGTTGATGTCCTCTTCCAGCACGGTGATGATGCTGCGGCGCTCGTCGCCGTAACGGTCACGGATGTCACGGATTTCCTTCTTGATCTCGCGCCACAGGATGCCCTGGTCGCCCAGGATGCTTTGCAGGAAAGCAATCGTCTTCTGAAGTTCGTCGTACTCGCCTTGCAGACGCTCGCGCTCCAGGCCCACCAGGCGTTGCAGACGCATGTCCAGAATGGCCTGGGCCTGCTCCTCGGACAGCTCGAAGCGCACCATCAGGCCGTCACGGGCCTCGGCAGCGGTCTTGCTGGCACGGATCAGTTCAATGACCGCGTCGATATGGTCAAGGGCTTTCAGCAGACCTTCCAGGATGTGGGCGCGGGCCTGCGCTTTCTTCAGGTCGTACTGGGTGCGGCGCGTCACCACTTCCTGACGGTGCTTCAGGAAGTACCCCATGGTGTCGATCAGCGGCAGCACGCGCGGTTCGCCGTTCACGATGCTGAGGTTGATGACCGTGTACGTGCTCTGGAGTTGCGTGTACTTGTAGAGCTGGTTCAGCACCAGCGTGCCCATGCCGGCGGCGCTGCGCTTGAGTTCAATGACGATGCGCACCGGCTCCTTGCGGTCGGACTCGTCGCGCAGGGCGGAAATATCGGGGATTTTCCCGGCTTTGTACATCTGGCTGATGGTCTGAAGCAGGTTCGTCTTGTTGAGCTGATACGGAATCTCGCTGATGATGATCTGGGTGCGGCCGTTCTTGCTTTCCTCGATGCGGGCCTTACCACGAATCTTCAGCCCGGCGTGCCCGGTGGCGTAGGCTTCGCGGATGCCCTGGGCGCTGATGCGGCCGCCGGTGGGGAAGTCCGGCCCCTTCACGTGCGTCATCATCTCGTCGAGCGTGATATTCGGCTTGTCGATCAGCGCCAGCAGGCCGTTGCAGATTTCGGTGAGGTTGTGCGGCGGGATGTTCGTCGCCATGCCCACCGCGATGCCCGATGCGCCGTTGATCAGCAGGTTCGGCACCGCCGAGGGCAGCACCGTGGGTTCCACTGTCGTCTCGTCGTAGTTGGGTTTCAGGTCGACGGTTTCTTTTTCCAGGTCGGCCAGGATTTCCTCGGCCACCTTGGTCATGCGGGCTTCGGTGTAACGCATGGCGGCGGCCATATCGCCGTCCATCGAACCGAAGTTGCCCTGCGGGTCGACCAGGGTGTAACGCAGGTTCCACCACTGCCCCAGGCGCACCATGGCGTCGTAGATGGCGCTGTCGCCGTGCGGGTGGTACTTCTTCATGACCTCGCCGACCACCGAGGCGGACTTGGCGTGCTTGTGGTTGCTGACCAGCCCTTCTTGCAGCATGGCGTACATGATTCGCCGCTGCACGGGTTTCATGCCGTCGCGCACATCTGGCAGGGCGCGGTCGACGATCACGTTCATGGCGTAGTTGATAAAGTTGGACTTGACTTCGCTGGTAATGTCTACAGGTTGAATTCCAGTCATGTGGCTCCATTCGGGCCGCCTTCGGCGGAGAGGTCTCACCGAGTGCGGCACTTTTTGATAGAGGCCCGGTTATCGTCCGGGAATGGAACCATTCTAGCACATTCTGTTATTAACGTAATAGATATGGCTCCCTCAACGTCACCTATTGTACCCGATTTTTACGGCCAGAACAGCAACTCAGCCTGCAAAAAAAGGACGCGCAGACCATCAAAATCGGATCTCCATGACCCAGCGTCCACATCAGGCCATGAACTTCCGCCAGCCCCTGCCCGGCCTGTACCGCAGTGGCAACCTCAGTTCCCTCAGCCAGCAGGAACAGACCGAATTACTGAATTTGGGCATCACGCGAATCATCGATCTCCGAACCCGTGCAGAACGGCAGCTTGACCCGCCTCCATTTCTGGGGCGCGCCGAGTACCTCAACCTCTCGCTCTTCCCATACCGCAACCGCGCCCTGAACACGGCCAGCGCAGAGGCAAAAGATAACGGTGACTACGCGGTAGCTATTCTTCAACATGCCGCCAACCAGATCGTCACCATCCTCGGTGCAATTCTGGATGCCCCGTCCGGCCCCGTCCTCGTTCACTGTCACGCCGGAAAAGACCGCACCGGACTGATCGTGGCGCTGTGCCTGGAACTGGCTGGAAAAAGCAGGGAAGAGGTCGCCACCGATCACGTTCTTACCGGCCCGGAACTCGTGGACTTCTTCGCCGCCATGCAAGCGCGAAAGACGCCTGCACAGTGGGCAAAACTAGAACCCTTCCAGCCCTGCTGTCCGGACGACATGCGGCGCCCCCTCGCGTACCTCGACAGCGAATGGGAAGGCGCAGGGAAGTACCTCGAAGCCCACGGCTTCAGCCGGGAGGAGCAGGCGGCACTGGCCGCACGACTTCAGGGCGGTGTGGCTCATCCGTGCCCCTGAAACGCCCTGAACGCTCACCTCGTCAATCCGTCAGAACCATGTGACGAAAGGGCTTTATCATAATGCCGACATGCTGGCAAACCTCACCAAACTCGTAACCGATGTCGATGGAGCCTGGGGCGCCGCCATCGGTGGCCTCGACGGCCTGCTCGTGGAAGGCTACACCCCCACCGCCACCGACCTGAACCTGCTCGTTGCCGAGCACGCGGGACTGCTGCGGGCAGCCAACAGCGTGTATACCCAAACGGTGAACGGCGGAAAAACCCGTGAATTCTATGTGCGCGGCGAACAGCTCAGCGTGTACCTGCAACCCATCAACGACGAATTCTTCCTGCTGGTCGCCCTGGACGGACGCAGCAACCTGGGCCAGGCCCGCCTGTACATGCGCGAAGCCGCCCGCAACCTGGGAGGTTTCCTGTGAAACTCGATTCCCTTCGTCAGGTGCCTGGCCTCGTGGCAGCCGTGCTGGTCGGTGAGGACGGCCTGACCATCGAATGCATCGGGGAGGGCAGCGAAGCCCTGGCCGCCGAGCTGGCCAGCCTGCGCACCAGCATCGCCCGCGTGAGCGACCGCATGGGCGCGGGCCGCGTCACCCGCCTGGCCTTCACGAGTGAACGCATGGAAATCGTCGCCATGGCCAGTGGCGATTACGTACTGGGCAGCGCCATTCAGCGCGGCATCGACACGCGCCCCGCCCAGCAGGCCCTGGCCCGCCTCGCCCTGGAAATCGTCGACCTGCCCGCCGGTGAAGCATGATCGACAGCCTCCTTGAAGTTCGCGGCGTGCGCTACGCCTCCCTGGTCGACAACGCCGGACAGGTCGTCCTGCATGTCGGTGAAGGCAGCGCCGACGTGGAAGTCGTGAGCACCGCCCGCGCCATGCTGGGCAGCCTGAAAAGCGCCATGGGGGCCAGCACCTGGAACGACCTGCTGCTCGACCTCGACCGTGGCCCCATGCTGCTGACCCCCGTGAACGTCCGTGACCAGATCATGCTGGTGGCCTTCGACGAGGTTGCCAGCCTGGGCCGCGTGCGCTTTGCCGTGCGCCGCGCCATCGGGCAAGTGTAAGACCACTGAGCGGAATGCCTTCCCGGTGCGCCCAGGTGTGCCGGGAAGATTTTTGATTCAGTGTTCGGAATTCCCGACACCGTTTGGATGGACGTAAACAAGCCTGCGCCAATTACTGACGGGCTGGTCGTCAATCATCACGTGCGGTTTTGGCAGGAACGCGGTGAAACAGTGTTCCAACCCCACTTCACGCGCACTTTCGCGGGCGTAAGCGGCCCCGCCGGAACTCCGGCAGAACAACTCCGCGCCGTTCCCGAACAACTGGCGGACGTAAGCAATGACAGCCGGAATAGGAATGCGGGAGCGACCAGAGTTCCGTACCAGTGTTTCATCCACATCGACGTAAACGACCTGTTCTGCCATTCAGATCACTTCCCTGAACGCCACGCTCTGGCTGCGGTTTTGCAGTTCTGAACGCAGGTATTGCAGACGGGGGTGCTCCAGTTTCGGGTCGTGCGCCAGGATGTGTTTCGCCAGTTCCCGCGCCTGCTCGATGATGCCCGTGTCGTTCGCCAGGTCGGCCAGCCGCAGATCGGGAATCCCGCTTTGCCGCGTGCCGCGCAGTTCGCCGGGGCCGCGCAGTTTCAGGTCGGCCTCGGCAATCACGAACCCGTCGGTGCTGCCCTCGATGATCTTCAGGCGCTTGCGGGTTTTCTGGCTGTGTTCCCCGGCGATCAGGACGCAGTAGCTCTGGGCGCTGCCACGCCCGACCCGCCCGCGCAACTGGTGCAACTGCGCCAGCCCGAAGCGTTCGGCGTTCTCGATGACCATCACGGTGGCGTTCGGTACGTCCACGCCCACCTCGATAACCGTGGTGGACACCAGAATGTCGAATTCCCTGCGCCGGAAGCGTTCCATCACATAATCCTTCTCGGCGGCCGCCATCTTGCCGTGTAGCAGGTCGATTCGCGCCTCGGGCAGGATGGTTTTGAGGTCGTCGGCCAGTTGTGTGGCGGCCAGCAACTCCAGGTTCTCGTTTTCCTCGATGAGGCTGGTGACCACGTAAGCCTGCCTTCCCTCGCGGATCTGCTTCATCACGAAGCCGTAGGCCTGGGTGCGGTAATTGTCCTGAATCAGCTTCGTCTCGATGGGCGTGCGCCCCGGCGGCAACTCGTCGATGATGCTCAGTTCCAGGTCGCCGTAAGCGGTCAGCGCCAGGCTGCGCGGAATGGGCGTGGCCGACATGACCAGCACGTCCGGGCGGCTTTGCAGCAGCTTGCGGCGTTGCTGCACGCCGAAGCGGTGCTCCTCGTCCACCACCGCCAGGCCCAGGTTGCCCCACTGCACGTTCTCCTGAATCAGCGCCTGGGTGCCCACCACCACGTCCACGTCCCCCTCGGCAATGCGGGTCTGCATCTCCAGTTTCTGCCGGGGCGTCATGGCGCCGATGAGGAGGCCCACGCGCACGTCCAGCTGGCCCAGGTAACCTTCGAGGTTCTTGAAGTGCTGCCGCGCCAGGATTTCCGTCGGGGCCATCAGCGCGCCCTGATACCCGTCGCGCACCGCCAGATACAGGGCGCAGGCCGCCACCGCCGTCTTGCCGCTGCCCACGTCACCCTGCACCAGCCGCGCCATTTGCCGGTCACTGCGCATGTCGTCGGTGATTTCCAGCAGCACGCGCCGCTGGGCGTTGGTGAAGCGGAAGGGCAGGGCCGCTTCAAATTTGCCGATGTCGTCGCCCGTCGCCTGAAAGCGTTTGCCCTGCAATACCGCGTCCTCGCCCTGAAGCAACATCCGCAGCTCCAGAAACAGGTACTCGTCGAAGCGCAGGCGCTGGTTGGCGCGCGACAGGTGTTCCTCGTCGCGGGGAAAGTGAATGCCCCACAGCGCGTCGGCCAGGTCGGTCACCGCGTACTTCTGGCGCCAGTGGGCCGGCAGGTAATCGTCGAGCGGCACGGCCTGAAGCGCCTTGAAGGCCGCCTTGCGCAGAAACTCCTGGCTGATGCCGTCCTTGCTGTCGTACACGCCCACGATCCGCCCGGTGCTGAGGCTGTCCTGCGCGACCTCCATCTTCTCGATGTGCTCCACGCTCAACTGCACGCGGTTCCCGAACTTCTTCACCCGCCCGGTCAGGATCAGCCGTGCGCCCTCGCGCAGTTGCCGCTCCACCCACGGCTGGTTGAACCAGCTGGCTTTCACCCGCCCGCCCGACGGCGTTTCCAGCGTGATCTCGATGATCAGCATGTTCGGTTTAGGCGTGCGGCGGTGCTTGTTCACCACCACGCCCTCCACCGTGACCTTCTGCCCCTCCTCCACGTTCGCCAGGTCAGGCAGGGCACGTCTGTCCTCGTGACGGTGCGGGTAGGCGTGCAGCACGTCGCGCAGGTTGTGCAGGCCCAGGCTGCTCAGTTTGCGCGGGCCGCCCGGCCCGGTGTCCAGCTGCGCCACCGGCGTGTCCGGCGCGAGGCGTTCACCGGGGGCGGCGGCAGGCGGCGCGGGGCGCGCGGCACGCGAGGCCGCCGCTTTGGGCTTTTCCGTGTCCCCCAGCAGCTTCAGGGCGTCTTGCAACGCCCCGGCGCGTTCGGTTTCGTTCCAGTCGGCGTACCCGCTCAGGCGTTCACGCACTTTCGGGAAGGGGTTGGCCAGCGCCGAGGCCAGCAGCTTCTCCACGCCGCCCGCCACCACGCGGTTCTGGCACCCTCCGGCCAGTTCAGCCGCGAGAGGCCGCCGCAGTCGCTCGCGTAACTCCTGAACCGTCGCCATTCCGCTCCTAACATAACAGACACGCGCAGGTCACTCCAGTCCACCCGGTACAAGTTGCCGTTCGGCCCAAGCCCCCGCCGCCCCCAAAAGGGAGCCAAAGCGGGGGCTTGAGCAGAGAACGTCGTACCCCTTTACGATAATGAAATTAAATCTGCCATCAGCTAAATTTCTTCTGGGATTGAGCTAGGTGCATAGGAGGTGCTGATGACCAGCTTTGCGATGGCGTTTTGGAAAGATGGTGTCATCTGCCCCTCAGTACCCGACAGTTTCGAGAAGCGCTGTGCGGGAAGCTGAAAACCGAGTTTTCAGCTTCCCACTTGCAATGGACACCCTATCTGGTGCCCTATAGAGCGCGCCAAACGCTGAACTCGTTGCTCTCAGTCTGAATTTCGCCTGCCACTTTCCTGAGTACCGGAAGAGCCAGGTCGAGCTTCTCTCGCTCGTCGTTTTTGCCCTGATCAAGGCCAAGGATGTGCGTCACGCAGCGCTCGCAGAGCGCTTCCCAGGCGATGCCAAAACAGACTCTGTCATCCGACGCCTTGAACGCTTCTTCGACCAGCATCCCCTGTGTCCAGCAGACGTGGCCCGCTTTCTCCTCCAGCTTCTCCCTGACCCCAAGCAGCGCGAATTCATCATTGACCGCACCAACTGGAAGTTGGGCGGTCAAGACGTCAATATTCTCGTTCTCGCCGTCATCTGGCGAGGCGTCGCCATTCCCCTCTTGTTTGAGTTCCTTGACCACAGTGGCAACAGCAACGCGGCGACCCGGCTGCTCATTCTTGAGGACGCACTCGAGATTCTGCATTGCCAGGACATCTTCACCCTCTATGGCGACCGTGAATTCATCGGCCAGGACTGGGTTGATGGTCTGATTG
>NZ_SMMH01000026.1 GCF_004634215.1 Deinococcus fonticola
GGGCGAATCCAGGCGCTGAGGATGGGCTGGGCTTCACGGATGGGGATTACACTGAGATCGGGACGAGGCTTAGACATCCGTCCCTCTCTCATTTCTAGCTGCAAAAATCAACCCCTAATCGCCGTAACTGCTTCATTGAAGGCGTCCTAGCCGATGAAAGCGGGGATTTCCGAACGACTGAGGCGTAATTTTTTCGTTTACGCCTTTTCCCCTGCCAGGTGCAGCCACGTACTTAGTACGCTGTCGGGGTTGAGGCTAACGCTATCTATGCCCTTGTCCATCAGCCACTGGGCCAGGGCGGGGTGATCGCTCGGCCCCTGGCCGCAGATGCCGACGTACTTGCCGCGTGCCTTGGCGGCCCGGATCGCCATTTCCATGAGGGCCAGCACGGCCTCGTTCTGCTCGTCGAACATGTCGGCGACCAGGCCGGAGTCGCGGTCGAGGGCCAGTGTCAGTTGCGTGAGGTCGTTGCTGCCGATGGAGAAACCGTCGAAGTGGTCGAGGAACTGGTCGGCCAGGATGGCGTTGCTGGGCACCTCGCACATCATGATGACCTTCAGGTCGTTCTCACCCTGGGTGAGGCCGTTTTCGCGCAGGATTTCCAGGATGCGCTGGCCTTCCGCGACGGTGCGCACGAAGGGAATCATGAGTTGCACGTTGGTGAGGCCCATGTCGTCGCGCACCTGTTTCATGGCGGCGCATTCCAGAGCGAATGCTTCCTTGAAGTCCTCACTGCGGTAGCGGCTCGCCCCCCGGAAGCCGATCATGGGGTTCTCCTCGCTGGGTTCGTAGCTTGTTCCGCCGATCAGGTGGGCGTACTCGTTGCTTTTGAAGTCGCTGAGTCGCACAATCACGGGTTTGGGCGCGAAGGCGGCGGCAATGCTGGCGACCCCCTCGGCGAGCTTCTCGCGGAAAAAGTCGCGCGGTGAAGCGTACCCGGCCGTTTTGTCCTCGATCTGGGCCTTCACATCGTCGGGCACGTTGGGGTAGTCCAGCAGGGCGCGGGGGTGAATGCCGATCACGTTGCTGCAAATGAACTCGACCCGGGCCAGGCCCACCCCCTCGTTGGGCAGCGCGGCGAAGCTGAAGGCCCGGTCTGGCGAGGCCACGTTCATCATGATCTTCATGCCGACTTCGGGCATGGCGTCCAGTTCCACCTTATCGATGTGGAAGTCCAGCTGACCTGCGTACACGAAGCCGGTGTCGCCCTCGGCGCAGGACACGGTGACGGGCTGCCCGGATTTGAGTTCGCGGGTAGCGTTGCCGGTGCCGACCACGGCAGGAATGCCCATCTCGCGGGCGATGATGGCGGCGTGGCAGGTGCGCCCGCCCCGGTTGGTGACGATGGCGGAGGCGCGTTTCATGACCGGTTCCCAGTCGGGGTCGGTCATGTCGGCCACCAGGATGTCGCCCGGCTGCACCTCGTCCATCTGCGAGAGGTCGCTGACGACGCGCACCGTGCCGGCGCCGATGCGGCTCCCCACGGCGCGGCCCTCGACCAGGATTTCTCCTTTGCCCGTCAGCTCGAAGCGTTCCAGGGTGCGCCCGGCGCGGCTCTGCACCGTTTCCGGGCGGGCCTGAAGGATGTAGATCTGCCCGTCACGCCCGTCCTTGCCCCACTCGATGTCCATGGGACGCCCATAGTGCCGCTCGATGGTGACGCACTGACGGGCCAGTTCGGTGAGGTCGTCGTCGGTCAGCGAGAAGGCGGCGCGTTCCGCTTCGTCCACGTCGACGGTCTGCACGCCGCCTTCCGCTGCGTAGATCATCTTCTTTTGTTTGCTGCCGCGGGTGCGGCGCAGCACGGCGCGTTTGCCCTGTTCCAGCGCGGGTTTGTACACGAAGAACTCGTCGGGGTTCACGGCGCCCTGCACCACCATTTCGCCCAGGCCGTAGCTGCTGGTCACGAACACGGCATCCCGAAAACCGCTTTCGGTGTCGAGGGTAAAGGCCACGCCGGACACGCCCAGATCCGTGCGAACCATGCGCTGAATACCGGCGGACAGCGCCACCTCACTGTGCGAGAAGCCCTGGTGAACGCGGTAGCTGATGGCGCGGTCGTTGTAGAGGCTGGCGAACACCAGTTTGACGTGCCCCAGCACCTCGTCGATGCCGCGCACGTTCAGGAAGGTTTCCTGCTGCCCGGCGAAACTGGCCTCGGGCAAGTCCTCGGCGGTGGCGCTGCTGCGCACGGCCACGTCGGGGTCTGTGCCGCCCGCCTCGGCGGTCATGCGGGCATACCCTTCGCGGATGGCCTGTTCCAGCGCGGCCGGGAAAGCAGCCTGCTCGACCCAGCCACGAATTTCCTTCCCGGCGGCGACCAGCGCATGAACGTCGTTCACGTCCAGCGCAGACAGTTTCTCGTTGATCTTCTGCTCGATCTGGTTTTCCTGTAAGAACAGCCGGAAGGCGTCGGCGGTGGTGGCGAACCCACCGGGGACGCGCACGCCTGCGCCCGCGAGGCCCTGAATCATCTCGCCGATGCTGGCGTTCTTGCCGCCGACGATTTCCACATCGGTCATCCTTAGTGTTTCAAAAGGGCGAATCATGTCCATGGGTATTCTCCGTTTGGCGAAAGGGTTTCTGCGCCTTGAAGTGAGGGGATTAGTGTCAGGCTACGCCTCAACACTAACGCAGTCCACAATTCCTGAGCGCCCGTTTTGTCCCTCCGGGCTGGACGTGTCAGTCTGGGGCATGCCCCGCACCGTGTTCATCGTGTCCGACCACACCGGACTCACCGCCGAGAACATCGCCCGCGCCCTGCTCACCCACTTTCCGGGCCAGCGCCTGGAGTACCTGCGCCGCCCCTTCACCAAGGACGCGCAGGCCGCCCTTGACGTGGTGAACGAGGTGAAAGGCCACGCCGAGGCGGGCAGCCGCCCGCTGATTTTCACCACCGTGACCCGCCCCGAGGTGCTGGAAATTCTGAACAGCGCCCCCGCGCAGGTGTTTGACCTGCTGACCGAGGACATCGCGCGGCTGGAGCAGGAGTTCGGCGAGACGCCCACCCTGAACGTCGGCGGGCACCACGACATGCAGGACACCGAAGCGTACCTGACCCGCATGGAGGCGCTGGATTTTGCCCTCGCCACCGACGATGGCGTGGGCAGCAAGGGATACGCCCAGTCGGACGTGATCCTGGTCGGCGTGTCCCGCGCCGGCAAAACCCCCACCAGCCTCTTTCTGGCCTTGCAGCACGGCATTCGCGCCAGCAATTACCCGCTGGCCGAGGACGACTTCGAGCGCGAGCGCTTGCCTATTCCGCTGGAACCCTTCAAGCGCAAGCTGTTCGGTTTGACCATCGACCCCCGGAGGCTGCACGCCATTCGCACGCAGCGCAAAGCGGGCAGTCGCTACGCCAGCATCGAGCAATGCGAGTACGAGGTGAAACGCGCCCAGTTGCTGTTTCAGCGCTACGGCATTCCTGTGAAGGAAACCACCACCGCCAGCGTCGAGGAAATCGCGGCGGGCGTCCTGGCGCTGCTCAGGAAGAATGGCAAGCTGACGCAGTAGGGGCGCCGGGCCGTCAGCAGCAGGCTGAACCAAGTTCCGCTTAACCCAGCTGCGGACACCTAACGTTGCGTGCGCCCTTAGCCCAACAGGGTCAGTTCGCCCAGGCCCGCCAGGAATTCGCGCTCGGGGTAGTCCTCGGCGTCGAAGCCCCGGTCGCCTTCGGCCGGGGTGACACTGAGGCTAGCGAAATCGTACAGGTCGCGGTCGAGCAGGTGGCTGGGGGTCACGCGCGTCAGGCTTTTGAGGATGTTGTGCAGCCGGCCGGGGTGTTCGCGTTCCCAGGTGTCCAGCATGCCCCCCACCACCCGGCGTTGCAGGTTCTCCTGACTGCCGCACAGGTTGCAGGGAATGATCGGAAATTCCCGCGCCTGGGCATATTTGATGATGTCCTTTTCGGCCACGTAGGCCAGCGGCCGGATGACCACGTTGCTGCCGTCGTCGCTCTGGAGCTTGGGCGGCATGGCCTTGAGCCTGGCGCCGAAAAACATGTTCATGAACAGCGTTTCCAGAATGTCGTCGCGGTGGTGGCCCAGCGCAATTTTCGTCGCGCCGATCTGGCGGGCGTGGGCGTACAGGATGCCCCGGCGCAGGCGGCTACACAGCGAGCAGGTGGTTTTGCCTTCCGGAATCTTCTGCTTCACGACGCTGTAGGTGTCCTGCGTCAGGATGTCGAACGGTATCCCCCGCTGCGTCAGGTACTGCGGCAAAACGTGTTTGGGAAACCCCGGCTGACCCTGGTCGAGGTTCACGGCCACCACCTCAAAGTCGATGGGCGCTTTCTTCTGAAGGTGCAGCAGCACGTCCAGCAGCGTGTAACTGTCTTTGCCGCCCGACAGGCACACCATCACCCGGTCGCCCGGCTCGATCATGCGGTAATCCCCGATGGCCTGTCCCACGCCCTTCACGATGGGCTGGAACAGGCGGGCAGTGTCGGCAGAGGAAGCAGAAGCGGTCTGGGTCATGGGCAGGGGCCTCGTCAGCGCCCCATAGTACAACGGGCAGGGCAACGAGCCTGGGGCATGGGGCAAGGGGAAAACCGAACGGCGGGTGTGTTTCCTCTCAGCCTGTCGGGCTTCGTCGCCATTCGTACTGCATGTAAGCCGCGGGCCTGGCAAAAATTCACGGCGCCCCCTGGTTACGGTATTCCCTGGTTACGGCGCCCCTGATTTTTAGCCGTCATTCCTTGGGTGGACGTGATTTCTAACGGTCGCCCGTTATCTTGGGGGTCATGGCTCGTCGCCCGCAGTCGCCCCGTCCGGCCCGCAAGGCCCCCACCAGACCACCCGTTCGCCGCCGTGTGGGGTGCGCCGGCTGGCTGGCGCGGTTGCTGGGCACAGGCCTGTTGCTGGTGCTGGCGGGGCTGGGGGCGCTGTGGTTCATGTGGGGGCGCGACCTGCCCAACGTGTCCGACCTGGACGTGCTGGAGTACAGCGGTCAGACGCGGGTGTATGACCGCACCGGGGCTTTGATCGGCACCCTGACGCCCAGCCTCAGCAGCGGGCAGAGCGTCAACCGCGACCTGAAGAAACTGAACGAGGTGAGCGGCTGGCTGCAAAAGGCGGTGGTGTCCAGCGAGGACCGGCGCTTCTACGAGCATCACGGGGTGGATTACATCGGGATTGCGCGCGGACTGCTCAAGGGCCTGCTCCGGAACGACCTGGAGGGCGGCAGCAGCATTACCCAGCAGGTGGTGAAAAATACCTTGCTGGCCGACCTGCAAAGTGCGCGGACGCCCGAGCGCAAGTTCAAGGAAGCGATTCTGGCCTACCAGCTCGACCGGGATTTCAACAAGGACAAGATCCTGAACGCCTACCTGAACATCATCTACTGGGGCGACGCGGGGCGCAGTGACATCGTGGGGGCGGGCATGGCAGCGCGCGCTTACTTCAAGAAGGACGCCCGGGAATTGAACCTGGCCGAAAGCGTGTATCTGGCGACGATTATTCCCGCGCCCAACCGCCGCTACAAAGATTTCGGGGCGTACCGCAACGTGATGAAAAGCCTGCTGACCCGCATGGTGGAAGACGGGCGGGCCACCCGGGCGGAAGCCGACGCGGCCTGGAAAACCAAGATTTACCCGGCGGGCTACCGAATCAGCTGGAACGAGGACGGCACCTTCAAGTACGCGAACCTGGAGAACCTGGAGCGCCGCCAGCTGAACCTGGATCAGACCGAAAGCCGCGGCCAGGGCAAGTACCAGTACCAGGCGTACATGCAGGCGGTGGAAAAGGAACTGCTGCCCCGGGTGGGCCGCAAGGAACTGTACGCCGGCGGAAAAATCTTTACCGGTATGGACATCGCCGCGCAGGTGGCGGCGGAAAAAGCCAGCCTGGACGCCAGCCTGCCACCCGGCGCGACGCTGGGACTGGCGCTGGTGAACCCGGCCAACGGCGAGGCGCTGGCGCTGGTGGGGCAGAAACTCACCGGGGATCGCCCGCGCGACTGGAACAATGCCCTGCAGGCGCGGCGGCAGGTGGGCAGCAGCATCAAACCGCTGCTGTACACGCTGGCGCTCTCGAAAGGCTGGAAGCAGAGCGACACGGTGCTGGACTCGCCCATTGAGGGCGATTACCAGCCCATGAACTACGACCGGCGCTGGACCGGCCGCTACGTGACCATGCGTTACTCCCTGGACCACAGCCTGAACCTGCCGACCGTGCGCATGGGCCAGGAACTGGGCATGCCCACCTTCGAGGCCAAACTGCGCGAACTGGGGTTGACGCCGCCGCCGAACGCCGGGCTGAGCCTCAGCATCGGCACCCTGGAGGCCAGCCCCCTGCAGATGGCCGCCGCCTACGCCCCCTTCGTGAACGGCGGCATCTATTTCGAGCCGCACACCGTCCGCAAATTCGAGGACAGGCACGGCCAGAGCGTGTATACCCACCAGCCCGTCAGCCGCCGGGTGTGGGACGAGCAGACGGCGTGGCTGGGCCTGGACATGCTGCGCGGCGTGGTGAACGACCTCACGCCGAGCCAGGGCGGCCTGGCGACGCGGGCCATGATCGACGGCTGGGAAGTGGGCGGCAAGACCGGCACCACCAACGACATCAAGGACCTGTGGTTCGCGGGGGTCACGTCCCTGATCAGCGGCGCGGTGTGGGTGGGTCAGGAGGACGGCACGCCGCTGCCCTCCTGGGCGTACTCGGGCGACGTGCCCACGCCGGTGTGGCAGCAGGCGGTGGCGGGCGCCCTGGCGGGCCGCAGCAAAACGAACTTCAAGGAACCCGCCGATATCGCGTACCGGGTGGTTCGGCGCGTCAACATGGCCTTCCGCGCCAAAGAAGCCGACACCGATCCCGTCGCCCGTGACGGCACCCGCCAGGCCGAGCAGACGGGGCAGGCGACCGGGCAGGACGCGCCGGACACCCCGGAAGTCGCCCCGGTCGAACCGCCGCCCCCCGTGCTGCCGGACAGCTCCTCTACATCAGAGAGCAACCCTGCGCCGGACACGCAAATGCCAGCCACCGAGGTGCCCGCGCAGGACGGGGCGGCAACGGACATTCCCGCCACGCCACCCACGCCCGAGGAACCGGAAGCCCTCCCCGACACGCGGCCCTCCCCCACCGACCCGGCGCAGAACCCGTCCGCGCCTCCCAGCGCGCCGGACGCCGGGCCGCCCGAAATTATGCCTGTTCCGTTCGATCAGACCGAAGCGCCCTCGGTTCCGGCCGACCCGAACGCCCTGCCGGAACTGTCGCCCACCACGCCATGAGCCGGCGGGCAACGGTACAGTAGGCTGTCAGGCGTGAGGTGGGTCGAGATCACCATTCACCAGGTGCGCCGGGGCGACCGATTGCGCCTGAACGGTGGGCTGGATTTCACCGTGCAGTACGAACTCCGATTGAATCGCCCCTTCAGGGCGGTGAAATCCGACCGGAGGGAGTGAGAGCAAAACGGGTTCTGGGCGTGGAATCCACCATCCGGCATTTTTCCGGATGGTGGATGAAACAGACGGAATCCGTATAGGAGGTCGTGGGCCAGCGTGAGCACTTCCTGGTGATCATCGACACGCTGGGCGAACGGATGCGCCTCCTGAACACCGACGTTCTGGAGCGTTTTCAGGCGCTGGGAGCGCAGTTCAGGGACAAGCTTTAAGCCCGGGCGAGCGGTCAGAAAATCTTGCCGGGGTTCAGCAGGTGGTGCGGGTCGAGCAGGGCCTTGATCTCGCGCATCAGGTCAAGGGTGTCGGCATGCTCCTGGGCCACATATTTTTTCTTGTGCAGGCCCACGCCGTGCTCGCCGGTGCAGGTGCCGCCGGCCTGCAAGGTGGCCTGCATCATCTCGTCGTAGGTGGCGTGAATGGCCTGCCAGGTCGCGGTGTCGTCGGGGGCGGCCTGAAACAGCACGTGAAAGTTGCCGTCCCCGACGTGACCCACGAAACTGGCGGTCAGGGCGCGTTCCTGGCAGCGCTGTCGGGTAAAGTCCAGCACGTCCGGGAGCCGGTGCAGCGGCACGCAGGCGTCGGTGCTGAGTTGCGCGTGGCCGGGGTGCAGGGCGCCCATGGCGGTGTAGGCCTTGTGCCGCGCTTCCCAGATGGCGCCGCGTTCCTCGGGAGTCACGGCGGTGTGAATGTCCTGCGCGCCGGCGTCCTGGCACAGTTCGCGGCAGACGTTCAGGGAGTCTTCCAGGGCCGTGCGGCTGGCGGCGGCCAGCTCGATCCACAGGGTGGGCCGTTCGGGATACTCGCGCCCGAGGTACTGGTTCACGGCGTGAATTTCGTGCTCGTCGATGAGTTCCAGGCGTTCGGGTTGCAGGGCAGCGCCCATGATCAGCACGGCGCACTCGGCGGCCGCCCGCAGGCTGGTGAAGGTGCAGCGCAGGACGACCACCTCGGCGGGCAGGGGCCAGAGTTTCACGGTGAGCTGGGTGATGATGCCCAGGGTGCCTTCCGCGCCGATAAAGAGGTTTTTCAAGTCGTACCCGGCGCTGGTCTTGCGGGCGCGGCTGCCCACCCGGATGACCCGCCCGTCCGTCAGCGCCACACGCATTTCCAGGATGTTGTCGCGGGTGGTGCCGTAGCGCACGGCGCCCGTGCCGCTGGCGTTGGTGGAGGCCATGCCGCCCAGGCTGGCTTCCGCGCCGGGGTCGACAGCCCAGAACAGGCCATGCCGGCGCGCCTGACGGTTCAGTTCGGGGTAGGTCACGCCGGGCTGTACCGTGGCCTGAAAGCCGCCCGGTTCGATGGCCAGGACGCGGTTCATGCCGCTCAGGTCAAGGGAAAGGCCGCCCTGCACCGGAATAACCTGTCCTTCCAGGCTGCTGCCCACCGCGAAGGGCACGATAGGAAAGGCGTACTGCCGCGCAAGTTGCAGGGCATGCAACACGTCCTCCTCGCTGCTGACGAACAGCACCGCGTCGGGCAGGTGGTGGTCGAGGCGGCTTTCGTCGTGGCCGTGGGCTTCGAGCACAGCGGGAGCGGTCGAGAGCTTCTCGGCGAAGGAGGCCCGGAGGGCCTGGAGGGCTTCTGGCAGCATGCCTGAATTGTAATTCGTGGACGCCGGGGATGAACTGTGAATTTTTCGGTACTTTCAGGGTTTCCCAGGCAACAGGGTTGATTTTTATGCAACCAAGTCCTAGGGTTTTTGCATAGATTTCCACGATATCTATGCCTACCCCGGAGGATCATCCATGAAAAAAACCATCCTGCTCACCACCCTGGCCGCCCTTCTCGTCAGTCAGACAGGCGCCCAGTCCTGCATGGCCAACGTCAAGAAAAGCGGCCTGACCGTGGGCACCAGCCCCGATTACCCGCCCTACGAGTCCCTGAACGACCGGAACGAGATCGTAGGCTTCGACATCGACCTGATCAACGCCGTAGCCAAGAAGATGGGCGTGAAGGTCAAGGTGGTCGGGCAGGGCTTCGACGGCCTGATTCCCGCGCTGATCAGCAAGAAGATCGACGTGATCGCCGCCGGCATGACCGTGACCGCCGAGCGCAAGAAAGCCGTGAACTTCACCCTGCCTTACGACAACTCGGCGAACGTGATCATGGCCCGCAAGGAGAACCTGAAGTACGCTTCCGCCGCCAGCCTGGCCGGGAAGAACGTGGGGTCGCAGATCGGCACGGTGCAGGAGCAGATCGTGCAGGGAATTAAAGGCGCCAGCAGCAAGGCCTTCAACCTGTACACCGACGCCGCCGTGGCTCTCCAGACCCGCCAGATCGACGCGATGGTGGTGGACAAGACCGTGGCCGACCAGTTCCTGAAGACGTACCCCGACCTGCGCATCACCGGCACCCTGGCCAAGAACGAGAAGGCCATGGCGGTGCGCAAGGACTGCGGCGACGTGGTCAACCGCATGAACGCCGCCATCATCGAGATGCGCAAGAACGGCGAACTGGCGGCCATCAGCAAGAAGTGGCTCAAGTAAGTCCTGAACCCGCATGGATTTCGGACTGATCGTCGAGAGTCTGCCGGCCCTGCTGAAGGGGGCGGGCCTGACCATCGTCATCTCGCTGATCGCGCTGCTGTTCGGCGTGATTTTCGGGACGCTGTTCGCTTTGATTCGCATGTCGCCGATCAAGCCCCTGGCGGCTTTTGGGGTGGCGTACATCGAGATGATTCGCGGCACGCCGCTGCTGGCGCAGATTTTCCTGTTCTTCTACGGACTGCCTTACGTGTTTCAGGAGATGTTCAACATTCCCCTGAACTTCAACCCGCTGGTGGCCGGCACCGCCATCCTGGCCGTCAACTCCAGCGCCTACGTGGCCGAGATCGTGCGCAGCGGGATTCAGAGCACCCCGCGCGGGCAGACCGAGGCGAGCCTCTCGCTGGGGTTCACGCCCACCGATACGCTGCGCTACATCGTGCTGCCGCAGGCGTTCCGGCGCATCGTGCCGCCGCTGCTGAACGAGGCGACCACGCTACTGAAAAACAGTTCGCTGCTGTCGACCATCATGATCGTGGAACTGGTGCGCGTGGGCCAGATGATCACGTCCCGCACGTACAAACCCTTCGAGATGTACCTGGCGGTGGGCCTGCTCTACCTGTGCATGACCATCCCCATGAGCCTTATCGCAGGCCGCATCGAGAAACGCTGGAAGGTCGCCTGACATGACGCCGCCGCGGGCAGGAAAAGGCCTTGAGGCACTGGATTTCGACGCGAGCGTCAAGCGCGTGAACGGCAGGCCCGCCGAGCCGGACACGCCCCGCATCGGCCCACGCTTGCGGGCGGCGCGGCAGGCCAAGGGCCTCACACTGGACGCCCTGGTGAAACTCACGGGCCTGGACAAGTCCTTCCTGAGCCGCATGGAACGCGACCTGGCACAGGCGTCGGTGGCGTCGCTGGTGAAAGTGTGCGCGGCACTGGACATCAAACCGGGGGCGCTGTTCGACCCGCCCACCGCCAGCCTGGTGCGGGCGTCCGACGCGGTGCGGGTCAATTTCGGCGGCGTGAACGTGGACGAGCGGCTGCTCTCGCAGGGGCTGAACGGCGAGATGATGATCCTGAACTCGGTGATTCACCCCGGCGGGCACGGCGGCGAGGAACTGTATACCCTGAATGCGGACGTGACCTTCGTGACCGTGCTGGAGGGCGTGCTGGAATTCATGATCGAGGACGCGCATTACTTCCTTCAGGCCGGGGACAGCCTGACCATGTCCAGCCGCATTCCGCACAACTGGCGCAACCCCGGCAGCGTGCCCACGCGGGTGCTGTGGGTCACCAGCCCGCACCCCTGAACCATACTTAACAACAGATTCTTTTTCGTACCGAGGCTCACATGACTCAAGCACAGGCGAAACGGGAACCGGCGCAGGGCGCGGGCCCCATCATTCAGATCAGGAACGTCAGCAAGTGGTTCGGTTCGCACCAGGTGCTCACGAACATCAACCTGAACGTGCAGGCCGGGCAGAAGGTCGTGGTGCTCGGCCCCAGCGGCAGTGGCAAAAGCACCCTGATTCGCTGCATCAACCGCCTGGAGGAATTTCAGGAAGGCGAGATCGTCGTGGACGGGCACCGACTGAAGGAGCACGGGCAACTGGAGGTCGTGCGGCGTGAGGTGGGCATGGTCTTTCAGCAGTTCAACCTGTTTCCGCACATGACGGTGCTGAAAAACGTGATGCTGGCCCCCATGAAATTACGCGGCCTGAGCGAAAAAGCCGCCGAGCAGCGCGCCATGACGCTGCTGAACCGGGTCGGGATTGCCGAGCAGGCGCACAAGCACGCCTCGGAACTGTCGGGTGGGCAACAGCAGCGGGTGGCCATTGCCCGCGCGCTGGCGATGGAACCCAGGATCATGCTGTTCGACGAACCCACTAGCGCCCTCGACCCCGAGATGGTGGGCGAGGTGCTGGACGTGATGCGTTCGCTGGCCGGGTCGGGCATGACCATGCTGGTGGTCACTCACGAGATGGGCTTTGCCCGCGAGGTCGCCGACCGGGTGATCTTCATGGATCGTGGGCAATTGCTGGAAGACGCCCCACCCGCCGAGTTCTTCGGGAATCCGCGCCTGGATCGCCTGAAACAGTTCCTGAACCGCGTGTCCAGGCATTAGAGCAGGTCTGCGAATTGCGTTCTTCGTCCTGCTCATCTCAATTCACTCGATTGACTCGGACAAAAAGCACTTCGCTCTTTTGTCAGATGCTTTAAGGAGGTGCCGTAATGCTGAAAACCGCCCAAACCACCCTGACAGAAGGCGTCATCAACCTGGCGGTGGGGCACCCTTCTCTGCCCATGCTGCCCCTGCGTGAAATGGAACAGGCCGCCGCCCACCGTTTCGCGCAGGGCGACGCGGAATTCCTCCAGTACGGGTTCGAGTGGGGTGACGGTTTCCTGCGCACCGAACTGGCGGCCTTCCTGACCCGCGAATACAGCCTGAACCAGGAGGATGGCTTGCCCGTGCAGGCCGAAGACCTGTTCATTTCCGGCGGGGTATCGCAGGCCCTCGACCTGATCTGCGCCATGCTGACCGAACCGGGCGACACCATCATCGTGGAAGACCCCACCTACTTCTTCGCGTCTGGCATTTTCCGCAACCACCGCCTGAACATCCGGACCGCCCCGGTAGACGGGCACGGCCTGAACGTGGACGCCCTGGAAAAACTGGTGCAGCAGCACCGGCCGAAGCTGGTGTACACCATCCCCACCCACCAGAACCCGTCCGGCGTGACCCTGAGTGAGGAGCGCCGGGAGAAACTGGTGCAACTGGCGCAGCAGCACGACTTTTACATCATGGCCGACGAGGTGTATCACCTGCTGACCTTTGACGGTACGCCCCCGCGCAGCTTTTCCGCGTGGGTAGCGGCACAGGGCGAGGGTGGCCGGGTGCTGAGCCTGGGGAGTTTCAGCAAGATCCTGGCCCCCGGCACGCGCCTGGGCTGGATTCACGCACCTTCGGCCCTGCTGGAACGCCTGGCCCAGAACGGCATGATCATCAGCGGCGGGGGTTTCAGTCCGCTGGGCAGTGGCCTGATTCGCAGCATGCTCGAGCTGAACCTGCTCTCGCCGTACATTCAGAAGCTCCGCGACACCTTTCGCCACCGCGCCCACGTCCTGGCCGACGCCCTGGACGACCTGCGCCCCCTGGGGATTCAGTTCCAGCGTCCGCGCGGCGGGTACTTCATCTGGGTCACCCTGCCTGAAAGCCTGAACAGTGACGACCTGCTGACCACCGCCCTGGAACGGGGCGTGCGCTTCCAGCCGGGCAACCTCTTCTCGCCGGACGGCACCCAGGGGAACAACCTGCGCCTGTGCTTCGCCTTCTACGAGGAAGATGACCTGCGCGAAGGCGTTCAGCGTTTAGGGCAGGCCATTCGGGCTATGCGGCGGCTTTGAACGCTCCAGCGTGGATACTGAAAATGCACCCGCGTTCCCTACGTGCTGTTCAAGCCCGTCTTGTCTTGTGCAACGCCGTACGACACGGCAAAGGAGCGACCATGACCCCGAACCTGACCCGAAATCTGAGCCAGTACCTGAACCTGCAAGAACTGGAAGCCGCCGCCGCTGAAGTCCTCTCGCCCGCCGCTTTCGCTTACTACAGTGGCGGCGCGAACGACGAACATACGCTGCGCGAGAACCGCGACGGATACGCGCAGATCAAATTGCGACCCCGCATGCTGGTGGACGTCTCGAACATCGATACGGGTACGTCGGTTCTGGGGGTGCCGCTGGCCTTCCCACTCGGCATTGCTCCGTGCGCCATGCACGGTCTGTGCCATCCGGATGCCGAGGTCGCCACCGCCCGCGCCGCCGCCGGCATGGGCAGCCTCATGACCCTCTCGACCATGAGTCACCGCACCATCGAGGACGTCTCGCAGGCCGCGCCTGGGCGCCTGTGGTTTCAGCTGTACGTGTACAAAGACCGCGACATCAGCCGCGCCCTGATTCAGCGGGCCGAGGCGGCGGGGGCGCGCGCCCTGGTCGTCACCGTGGACGCTCCCGCGCTGGGCCGGCGCGAAGCCATCATCAAGACGCCCGTTCACATCGAACCCGGCACCATCCTGCCCAACATCGGCCCGCGCCGCGCCGGCAGTGAACACCTGGATGACCTGCAATACTTCGACAGCCTCCTCGACCCGGCCCTCACCTGGCACGACCTCGCCTGGCTGCGCGAACAGACGACACTTCCCATTGTCCTCAAGGGCCTGCTGACCGCCGAGGACGCCCGGCTGGCCGCCGAGCACGGCTGCCATGTGTGGGCCAGCAACCACGGCGGACGGCAGCTGGACACCGCCGTGACCGCCCTGGACGCCCTGCCCGAAATCGTGGAAGCGGTGGAAGGTCGGGTCGAGGTGTACCTGGACGGCGGCATTACCCGTGGTACCGACATCCTGAAAGCCGTGGCGCTCGGTGCCAAAGCCGTGTTTATCGCGCGCGCCGCCCTGTACGGCCTGGCCCTCGCCGGAGAAGAAGGCGTGCGCTACACCCTGCAACTTCTGCAAGACGAATTCCGCCTCGCCATGATGCTCAGCGGCAAGACCAGGGTCAGTGAACTGGGGCCGGACTTGTTGAAAATCGAAACCACATGATGAACGACGTTTACAACAAACTCAACAATTGGCTCGACAAAAGTCAAGGTAAAGAAATTGTCCTTGACCAGAAACGGCCTCGCGCATTTGAACGGGTCAAGCGACATACGCCGCAAGACATCACGGAGTTCGAGGTGAAAACGGGAAAGCCACTTCCTCAGCCTTACGCAACCTTCCTGAAGGATGTCGGGGCGTGCCGCCTGTTTCTATTGGGGGGAATCGGTGTTGAGTTCCTCTGCCTTGACGAAATGGCCGCCTTTTACACGCTGGCTTTCCCTGGCGAGGATTTCAATGATGTTGATTTCCTGCTGCCCGTTACAATTTCGGCGTATGGCTCGCACCTTTTGATGCGTAGCGACGGAAAAATAGCCCTTTCCGATGTGGACATGCTGCCCGAAGACTGGGACGAATTTCTTGAAAGTTGGGTGGATTTTGACGAGTGGCTCAGCCATCTTGTGAATTCAGGCGGCAATTACTTCTACGGGTTATAAGTTTTGAGTTGTCATTGAGCTTGCGGATACGGGTTTGAATAGGCTGTCGAGTACGGTTGGAACATCGTTTAAGTTCACTTGCCCAAGCAGGACGAGGTGGGCCAGTCCATGCACGGTTCCCCACAGGGCCGTTCCCAGTGCTTCGGGAGCGTGGCCGGGCAGGTCGCCGGCCTGAATGGCCTGGGCGAGAACTTCGGCCAGCAGGGCGTGATCCGCCTGGATGTAAGGCGTGAGGACGCTGGTCTGTCCGGGCCGGCACAGTTCCGGGTTGAAGATCAGCTGGAAGGCGTTGGGGTGCGCGGCGGCGTACTCAATATAGGCCGTGCCCAGACCGATCAACCGGGCGCGTGGGGTGCTGGCCTGCGCCGCCGCCGTCTGGGCCTGGCTGAAGGCTTTCATGCAGCGTTCGGCCAGCGCTTCCAGCAGTTGATGCTTGTCCTCGAAGTGGTGATAGGGAGCAGCGTGACTGACACCCGCCTGCCGCGCCACCTCGCGCAGGCTGAACTGAGTGCCCTGTTGTTCCAGGAGCTGTGCGGCCGCGTCCAGCAGGGCTTCGCGGAGTTGCCCGTGGTGATAGTGGCGTCCCGCCGCGACCAATCTTGACATTGGCAAGATTCTACCTTAAGTTGACAGTGTCAAGATTGCGGGCGGCGTGTGGCTGCCCTGGAGGTTCAACCGTGCGCACCCTCGTTCTCATCGGCCACCCCAACCCCGACAGCTACTGCCATGCCCTGGCCCACCACTACGCCCAGGCCGCCCGGCAAGGTGGTGCCGAAGTGCACATCCTCGACCTTGCCCGGCTGAATTTTGACCCCTCACTGCACCGCGGCTACCGGTCGATCCAGCCACTCGAACCTGACCTGCAACGCGCCCAGGAACTCCTGACCTGGTGTCAGCACCTGCTCGTGGTCACGCCCACCTGGTGGAGTTCCATGCCCGCCGTCCTGAAAGGGTTCATCGACCGGATTTTCCTGCCCGGGTTCGCCTTCAAGTACCGTCCCGGACACCTGATACCGGAGAAACTTCTGCGGGGCCGCACCGCCCGCCTGATCGTCACCACCGACTCACCGCCGCTGCTGCTGCGTACCGTCATGGGCGACAGCACCGTGAGAGCCATCGCTCAGGGCGTGCTGGGGTTCAGCGGCTTCAAGGTCAAAAGCACCCGCTTCGGCATACTGCGTACCAGCACACCAAGGCAGCGGGAAGCGTGGCTGGCCCAGACGGTCAGGCTGGCGCAGCGGGATCATGCCCACTCCCGCGCCCGACCGCCAGCCTTCACTCCTTCGTAACCTCGCGTTGCCAGCGGTGCAATACCTCCAAAGCCTGCATCGGCGTCAGGCGGCTCAAATCCAATGTGGCGAGTTCCTGCATGAGTTTCCGGTCGTCGCCGCTGGTGTTCAGGGCGGTCAGGAGTTTCGCGGCGCGGTTCGTGACCGGCGCGGGCAACCCGGCGAGGCGGGCGACTTCCACGCCGTAGCTCTGGCGGGCGGCACCGGGAATGACCTGGTGGTAGAAGGTGAGACCACCCGTTCCTCCATTTTTGGTCTCGTCTTCCTCGGCGGCGACGTGCAGGTTCACCAGGCCGGGATGGTCGGTTTCCAGGCGCGTCAGCTCGAAGTAGTGGGTGGCGAAGAGCGTGTGGGCGCGGGTGGCGTGCAGGTGCTCCAGCGCGGCCTGGGCGATGGCAAGGCCGTCCAGAGTACTGGTGCCGCGCCCCACCTCGTCGAGAATCACCAGGCTGCGGTGGGTGGCGCTGTGCAAGATGGCGGCCAGTTCGGTCATTTCCACCATGAAGGTGCTGCGCCCGCCCGCCAGGTCGTCGCTGGCCCCGATGCGGGTGTGAATGGCGTCGTACACGGGCAGGTGCGCTCCGTCTGCCGGAACGAAGGAACCGATCTGGTGCAGCAGGGCGCACAGGGCCACGGTGCGCAGGTAGGTGCTTTTGCCGGCCATGTTCGGCCCGGTCAGCAGCAGGGTAAAGCGGTGGGGACTCAGTTCCGCGTCGTTCGGAACAAATTTGCCCCCGGTGGCCTGCTCGACCACGGGGTGACGCGCCTGCCGGAGGGTGGCGGGGCCGTCGGTGGTTTGGGGACGCGTCCAGCCTTTCTCGGCGGCGATTTCGGCCAGGGTGGTCAGCACGTCCAGTTCCGACAGCGCTCCGGCGGCTTCGGCGAGAGGCTCGGCGTGCGCGGCCAGCGACTCGCGCAGTTCGGTGAACACGTCCACTTCCAGGCGACCGGCGGCCAGCTCCAGGCGGGCAATTTCGCGTTCGTGTTCGCGCAGGTCCGGGCGGGTGAAGCGGGCGCGGTCTTTCAGCGTGGCGATCTGGCGGTAATCGGCGGGCACCTTACTCAGGTGCGCTCCGGTCACTTCCAGGTAGTACCCGAACACGTTGTTGTACCCCACCTTCAGGCTGCCGATGCCGGTGCGCGCCCGCTCGGTCACTTCCAGCTGGGCCAGCCATTCGCGGTGCCCCATGGCCCCGGCACGCAGGTCGTCCAGCTCGGCGTGAAACCCGTCGCGGATCAGGCCGCCGTCCCCGATGCGGATGGGTGGGTCGTCGACCATGGCGGCGCGAATGCGCGTCACCACGTCCGGCAGGCTGCCCAGGCGGGCGCGAATACCGCCCAACAGGCCGTCCTGCGCGGGCAGCAGCCCCGCGGCTTCCGGCAACAGTTCCAGCGTGCGGGCCAGCGCCGCAATTTCGCGGGGCGTGGCGCGGCGTGTGGCGACGCGGGCGGCCAGGCGTTCCAGATCGTGGGCGCGGTACAGCAGTGAACGAACGGCGCCGCGCAGATCCGGGGCGCGGGTCAGAAGTTCCACGCTGTCCAGCCGGGCGCGAATGCTGAGTTCATCGAGCAGCGGCGCCCGCAGCCACGCCCGCAGGCGGCGTTTGCCCCCGGCGGTGCGCGTCTGCGCCAGCACGTCCATCAGCGTCACACCCTGCGGAGACTGCGCCTGAAACAGTTCCAGGGCGCGGGCGGCGGTGTCTGAAAGGCGCATATGCGCTCCCGGCTCGAAGCGCACGATGCGGCGCACCATTTCCAGATGTCCCTGCTGCGTCAGTTTGGCGTACCCCAGCACCGCCCCGCAGGCGCGCACCAGGGCGGCCGTGCTCAGCGTGCCGGGCACTTCGCCCAGATGCGCGGCCAACTCCTGCCGGGACGCGTCCTCACCAAAGTTGGCCGGCGACAGCATCACCGGAAAGCGCGCCTGAAAGTCGCTGAGGAGGGCCGGGTTGCCGCTCAGTTCCGGGGCCAGCAGCACCTCGCGGGCGCGGTGGCGCGACAGTTCGTCGTACAGCGCCAGCCGGGTGTGAAAGGCCGCCGTGCGGAACTCGCCGGTCGAAACGTCCAGCAGCGCCAGCGCGTACCCGTCCCCGGTGGCGACCGCCGCCAGGTAGTTTTCATCGGCGCTGAGGTGGCGTTCCTCGGTGACGGTGCCGGGTGTCAGCAGCTGCGTGACCTTGCGCTCCACCAGACCGCTGCCCGCTTCCTCAGTCTGGTCGGCCACCGCCACGCACACGCCCGCCGCCAGCAGCTTCTCCACGTTCTGGTCGAGTGCCCGCAGGGGAATACCGGCCATGGGCGTCGAGAAGTCCTTGCTGCTCTTGTGCGTCAGCGCCAGGGAAAGTAGCCGGGCGGTGCGTTCGGCGTCCTCACCGAAGGTCTCGTAGAAATCGCCCACCTGAAACAGCAGGATGGCGTGCGGAAGCTGGGCGGCCACGTCGTCCCGCATCTGCACGTACTGCTCCAGCATGGGTGGCAAAGCCCCCGCCCCGGTTCCTTTGAGGACACTCTGCGCCGATTTCACCGCAGAAGCATAGCGCACAATCCCTCTGTTGACAGCGAAATATACAGGTGCAATTTCATTCAAAAACGACCCTAGCAGGCTGGCATGCCATCGATTCAGGAGTAAGGCTTGAACCGAGAATTCTGCTTGCTGCGCCCCACGACTCGTCAATAGAATGGGTCTCCATGCGACTGACCGCTCTGGCCCTCCTGACACTCACCAGCCTGGGTGCTGCCCAGACCAGTCAGGTTAAACTGACCGACGCGCAGCTTCTTGACGGTTCAAAGAAGTTTTACGACACCTACTTGCAGGCCGTCAAAGCCAACAACGGCAAGCAGCTGGCCGAGCTTTACCACGACACCGCCAGCATTGTGGTGGATCGGCACTCCGGGAATGGAGAGATTCGTACCCTGAAAATGAGTGGCGTTCAGTACAAGGCTCTGCTGCGCAGTATTCCATTGGTGGAAACTCCAGACCTTCACCGTAACCCCACCTTCCAGCTTCTGAAGGGCGGCATTGTTCAGATCGATACGCAACGCCAGAGTGTCAGCCGCGGGTACAGCGCCCCGAATACTTTTTACGTTCAGCCAGATACGGCCGGTCGCTTCTGGATCATCGCCGAAAAAGGCATCCAGAAAGTCAAGTAGTGGAGGCCGATCTCTCCCTCCTGAGCACCGGCCAGATTAAGATGCCTGGCGGTGGAGTGGCGGAGAGTCGAGTCACAGAAAAATGCCAGACCGTCTGTGGCGGCCAACAGGCACAGGGATAAAGGGGCCGCTCTGATATATGTACCTCTGATGCAAAGCCCTACCAGGTCTGGCCCCCCTGTAGCTGTCGAGGCAGTCACCTCCGAGACCTGGAGGGCGGTGGCTGCCCTCCAGGTCAGGCCTGAGCAGCAGGAAAGCGTCAATCCACCGGTCTTCAATCTGGCTTTATACCAGTACAGTCCTGCCGGATGGTCGCCCCTGGCCGTGCGAAGCGGTGATCAGGTCGTTGGCTTTCTGATGTGGGCGGTCGACCCGCAGGACGGCAGTTGCTGGCTGGGCGGGATTATGGTGGACGCGGCCTTTCAAGGTCAGGGGTATGGCAAACAAGCTGCCCTGGCCGCCGTGGCCGCCCTGGAAACGCAGCATGGAGACCGACGCTTCGCCCTGTCCTATCATCCGGGAAATACCGTGGCCCGCCACCTGTATCTGGGGCTGGGTTTCGAGGAAACAGGGGAATTGGAAGATGAAGAAGTGGTGGCCCGACTGACCTTCCCTTCGGAGCCGTAAGCGCTTTCCGCAGGCCCTTACAGGCCGGGTTCCAGCTCCGTCAGGCGCGGGAGAAAGGGCCATCCCTCCAGACGGGCCGTGTGGGCCGATGGGGACTTTTTCGTACCCCGCAGGCTGCCCCCCATCGTTTTTTCCTGTCACCTGGCCGATGTTTAGCTCAACCTATCAGGGGCTGGGTTGTGCTCTCTCCCGGAGCACGCTGGTGCCCTGCTGGCTTTCTGCCACACGGTGATGGAGCTGAGGCCTTATGTTTTCAGTTCAAGAATCCAGATTTGCTTTCTCTGTGTCGTAAAAACCCTTTGTTCAGATACCACCCTCATAAACCCTGCTTCCGGTATACTCAAGCAAGGTATGGCGTCGGACTCTAAACATCGCCCCGTGTACGTGATTTCCGTCGCGGCGGAACTGGTGGATATGCACCCGCAGACCCTGCGCCTGTACGAGCGCAAGGGCCTGATCCGCCCTGGGCGCAGCAGCGGCAAAACACGCCTGTACAGTGAACGCGACATCGAGCACCTGCGTGAAATCCGGCGGCTGACCCAGGAACTCGGCGTGAACCTGGCGGGCGTCGAGGAGGTCATGCGCCTGCAACACGAACTCGATGACCTTCAGGGCGAGTTCGAGGCCGAAATTGCCCGCATCGAGGGCGAGCTGCGCCAGCAGGGGCAGGCGCGTGAACTGCCCTCTTCCGGCGCGCCCACCGACCCCAAAGACCGCCCGGTGTACGTGATCTCCATCGCGGCGGAACTGGTGGATATGCACCCGCAGACCCTGCGCCTGTACGAGCGCAAGCAACTCATTCGGCCCGGGCGCAGCAGCGGCAAAACACGCCTGTACAGCGAGCGCGATATCGAGCACCTGCGCGAAATCCGGCGGCTGACCCAGGAACTCGGCGTGAACCTGGCGGGTGTCGAGGAGATCATGCGCCTGCGGCATGAACTGGACGGCGCCAAAGCCAATCTGGAAGGCAACGTGCGCCGTATCCAGCAGGACATCACCGACCGCATGACCAAGTGGCGCACCCTGCCCGCCCCCTACGACGAGGAAGAATCAACGGAAGAAGAGTGAACAGGGTGCTGTCCTCCCTGAACTTCAGGTTCTCGAAGCAACGCGTACCTGTACAACAAATTGGTGCAGGCGTAGCTGTACTGCGGGGTGGTCAGGTGCTGCTGGTGCGCCGGATCGACAACGGCCTGTGGGACATTCCGGGCGGGCGCGTAGAACCCGGCGAGCGGGTGGAGGCGGCGGCCTCACGCGAGCTTCAGGAAGAGACAGGTTTGTCAGACGGGACGCTTACACTACTGGGTGTGTTCAGCGGTCCGCAGCATCGTCACCTCTACCCGGACGGGAACGTCGTGGAGTGGGTCACGGTGCTGTTCGTGACGCGGGAGGTGCAGGGGGTGGCCAAAGCCGCCGATGACGCCGCCGAGGTGCGCTGGTGGCCGCTGAATGATCTGCCCGTAGACGTTTCCCCGGCCACGCGGGCCTATTTTGCGGCGTTGCGGAGCGTGCCCGCGTGAGTGCCGTGTGGGTGGTGGGGGATATTCACGGCGCCCTGCCGAAACTGCGAACGCTCCTGCACCGTGCCCGGCTGATCGATGACCTCGGCAACTGGGCGGGCGGAGACGCGCACCTGCTGTTTCTGGGAGACTACCTGGATAGGGGGCCCGACGGCCTGGGGGTAATCCGGCTGGTGCAGCGCCTGGAGGCGCAGGCAGTTCACGCGGGCGGGCGCGTTTCGGCGCTGCTGGGCAACCACGAGGTGATGTTCCTGGCGGCGCACCGCTTCCGTGTGGCCGACCCGCGTGACCGCCTGGGGTTCTACATGTACTGGGCCGGAAACGGCGGCCAGAGCAGCGACCTGCGCGGGGCGACGCCCGAGGACATCGACTGGTTGCTGTCCCGTCCGGCCCTGCTGCGGGTGGGCGAGTGGCTGGCCATGCACGCCGACTCGCTGTTCTACCTGAACCTGGGCAGCACGCTGGAAGGCGTGAACGCGCGCGTCCTCGACCTGCTGCAAAGCCCTGAACCGGTCGACTGGGGCGAATTTGCCAACGCCTTCGTGGATCGCCTGAACTTCGCGGACACGGGCGGTGAGGATCTGGCCCGGCACCTGCTGGAACGCCTGGGCGGGAGGCGGCTGATGCACGGTCACACGCCCGTTCACCTGCTGCACGCCGAGAACACGCAGGGCCTGGTGATTGATCTGGTGTCGCCCGTCGAATACGCGGGGGGCCTGTGCCTGAACGTGGACAGCGGCATGGCGTACTTCGCCGAGGCCGGGTTCATCACGCGCCTGGAAGGCACGCAGGTGGCAGAGGTCGTGCGCGTGACCGAACTTCCCGACGCGGCAGCTGTTCCCCTTGCCGAATCCTGATGTCCGCCCGGCAGCACCTGGAAGCCCTGGCCCTGGAGCTGGGGGCGGACGTGGTGGGCTGGTCGCCCGTGAGCGTGCCGCCGGAGGCCGCCGCGCAGTACGCCCAGTGGCTTAGCGCTGGAAAGCACGCGGGGATGGCCTACCTGGAACGGCAGTTCCCCACGCGCCTGAACCCGGCCTCGCGCCTGGAGGGCGTGCAGAGCGCGCTGGTGCTGGGGGTATCGCACGCCTTTGCACCTCCTGAACGCCCGGCGGGGGGCGTGCGGGTGGGCCGCGTGGCGCGCTACGCCTGGACGCCCGATTACCACGAGCAGCTGCAACCCCTGCTGAACGCCCTGGAGGCCCGCGCCGCCGACCTGGGCGTGCGGGCACGGGGCTATGTGGACCACGGCCCGGTGCTGGAGCGCCTGTTCGGTGCCCAGGCGTTCCTGGGCTGGCGCGGCAAATCGGGCATGCTGGTCAGCACCAGTTACGGCGCCTTCCTGACCCTGGCAGTGCTGCTCACGGATGTTCCTCTGGAGGACATTCCGCCGGCCCACCCGGACAGGTGCGGCCGCTGCGTGCGCTGCGTCAGCGCCTGCCCCACCGGGGCCATCGGCCCGGAGCGCACCATCGACGCCAACCTGTGCCTGTCCTACCTGACCATCGAGCACCGGGGGCCCATTCCCCTTTCGCTGCGGCGCCGCATGGGCGACTGGCTTTTTGGCTGTGACGTGTGCAGCGCCGTGTGCCCATGGACGCAGAAGGCCGGGCCGCTGGCCCGTCTTTTCCGGCCCGATCCGCAACTGGCCTGGCCCGACCTGTCGCGTTTTTTTGGCGTCAGCGAACGGCAGTTCGAGCGGCAGTTCAGCGGCACAGCTTTTTTGCGCCCGCGCCGCAAGGGCATGGCCCGCAACGCCCTGACCGTGCTGGGCAACACCCGCGCCCCGCAAGGCTGGCCCCTGCTGCTGCTGGGGCGCGAAGACCCCGCCTGGGAAGTCCGCGAGGCCGCCGCCTGGGCACTGGGCGAGTGGGGTGAACAGAAACACCTTGCCCCGCTGCTGAACGACCCGCATGAGGAAGTGCAGCGCACCGCCCAGCGAATCGCAGAACAGGCCTAGAGCAGTTTGCATAAAAAGGTCGTGTCGTTCTCCCTTTTTATGCCGAGTGGAACGAGTGACTTTTAACGAGCAGCTGGAATATTGGAGCCGTTTGGGGCGGGGTTCCACAAATGGCGGAATTATGCAAGCTGTTCTAAAGGCGTATGGGCCAATCAGGCCCATGCTCTAGGATGGTGGGTATGACTTTTCGTTCAACTCGTTGGCTGGCCGCGTTGCTGGCGTCTGGGGTAATGGCGTCTGGGGTGCTGGGCGCAGCGCAGGCCCAGGTGGGAGGGCAGGCGGCCCCGGTGCTGTCGAACGCGCTGTTTGGGGGGGCGGCGCGTGGGCCGGCGGGAACCTACCTGCTGCCGGGCGGCGTCAGCGTGCTGCTCAGCCAGAACCAGGGCTTTCTGATGTCGGGGACGGTGCAGGTGAAATACACCGCTCCGGCGGCCCAGCCCGCAGCGGCACCGGGCACCTCGACTCAGGGCAGCGGCGGGCCGAACAGTGCGGTTGCTCGCGTGGCGCAGGTCATCGGCGTGTTGAGCGGGTACGGCGAGGAACTGGCCGGGCCGCTGGAGGCGTTCCTCAACCGTCCGGACGTGGCCGCGCAACTGGCGCAGGGCTTCAGCGTCGGGGCCGAGGAGTACCTGCTTTCCGCGAAAACGGAGGGGGGCGTGCTGAAGGTGACCCTCAGCCTGCCGCAGGTGGACGCCCGAGCCTTCCAGGCCGTGAAAACCCTGCGGCCCGCCAGGACACCATCGGCCAGACCGGTGGTGGTGCGCGTGTACAGCGATTTCCAGTGTCCTTACTGCCAGAAGTTCGAGACCGAAACACTGCCGACCCTGCTGGCAAAACTGCCGGATGACGTTTCTGTCGAGTTTCACCACTTTCCGCTGGAGCAGATTCACCCGCTGGCCCGCCCGTCCGCCGAGGCAAGCGAGTGCGCCAGCCAGCAGGGCAAGTTCTGGGCGTACAAGGACGCGCTGTTCACGGACCGCAGCTGGCTGGCCAGCAACCCGCAGGAAGTGTTCGTGCGCCTGGCCGGGAAGGTGGGGCTGAATGTCGCGGCCTTCCAGAAGTGCGTGGAAAGCCGCGCCGGGAAGGCGGCGGTGGACGCCGGGCTGCAAGAGGCCCTGCGCCTGAACCTGAACGGCACGCCGACGGTCTTCGTGAACGGCTTCCGGGCCGGAAATGCCTACGACGCGAACGGCCTGCTGAACCTCATCGCCTTTGCCCGTGTGGCCGGGACGCTGCCCACGCCTGCGGCGACGCCCGCCAGGCCCTGATGGAAGGCCTGATGCTGGCCCAGGTGCTGCGTGACCTGGGCTCCCTGCTGCCGGCCCGGCACCTGGGCTGGGCCTTTCCCGACGAAACGACCTCAGCCCTGCTGCTGGGCGGCCCGGACGGCGCGGTGCTGGGCAACCTGGTGCTGAGTTACCGCCCGCCGCAACCGGCGCTGTTCATCAGCCGTGAGCGGCTGCGCGGCGATCCGAAGAACGGCTTTCAGCGTTATCTGGCAGCCCGCGTGCGCGGCGAGCTGCTGCGCGTCGAGCAGCTGAAACTCGACCGGGTGGTGGCGCTGCACTTCGCCGGGGAAGCCGGCTTCATTGACCAGCCGCCCGCCCGGCTGCTGTTCGAGGTCACGGGCCGCAACGCCAACCTGCTGGTGCTCGACGAGGGCGAGGGCTTCACGGGCCGCATCGCCCTGGCCGCCCGCGAGATCACCGGCAGCCGCAACCGCTTCCGCACCGTGCGCAGCGGCGGCACGTATACGCCCCCACCGCCTTACGAGAAATTCGACCCGCGCATCATGACGGAACGGGAGGCCGCTTCCCTGGCTGCCCTCCCCGTGGTGAACTGGCGTGACCGGGTGGACGGCCTGGGGCCACTGCTGAGCGCCGAACTGGCCCGGCGGGCCAACATGACCTTGGGGCAGGCGCCGGGAGACCAGTGGCCGGCCGTGCTGGCGGCCCTGCGTTCCCTGGTGGCCGACCCTTCGGTCAGTGAGGGGGCTTTGCAGGGCGGCGCCCGCGAGGCGGCGCGGGCCGAGAAAGCCGCGTCCTTGCGCAAACTGCTGCGCGAACCGCTGGACAAGCGCCTGACCCTGCTGAAAAACCAGCTGGGCGACGTGACCCGCGCCGAGCAGGGCGTGGAACTGGCCGCGCAAGACCGCCTGGAGGCCGACCTGCTGATGGCCTACGCCCACGATGTGCCGGCCGGAACGCCCCAGGTGACCCTCCCGGCCTTCGACGACAGCCGTGACGTTCCCATTTCACTGGAACCGCAACTGACGGCCCTCCAGAACGCCGAGAAGCGCTACACCCGCGCCCGCCGCCGTGAGGAGGTCTACGAGCGCCTGGCCGAGCGCGAGGAAAGCCTGAGAGCGGAATTTCAGGCGGCGCAGGAACGCCTGGGCCGTCTCGACCATGCCGACCTGGGCGAACTGGAGGCCCTGGCCGCCGAACTCGAATCTGAGAAGCCCGAGAAAAGCGCCTACGGCGCCCGCTTCACCACCCCCACCGGCTTCGAGGCGCTGGTGGGCCGCAACAACAAGGAGAACGCCACCCTCACGCACCGCGTCGGCAAAAGCCTGGACTGGTGGTTTCACGCCCAGGGGTATCCCGGCAGTCACGTCCTGGTGCGCACGGGCGGCAAGGAACTGGACCTACCGGATATCCTGTACGCCGCTCAATTGGCCGCCGCGCACAGCAAGGCGCGGGGCAGCAGCAACGTCCCGGTGGATTACACACGCATCAAGTTCGTGTGGCGGCCTAAAGGCGCACCCGCCGGACAGGTTCACTACACTGACCAGAAGACAGTTTTTGTGGACGGCAGTCTGCCAGATTAAACGGGCCAGTTTGAGGGAGCCAAATTAAGAGGGCAGCGACTCTTGACCGTTTTCTGGCGAGTGACAGGCCTTGGCCGCCCCTCTCCTCTACTCGTTTTCCCGCAGCGCCTGCCCCAGGGCGGCGGGGGTGCCTGTCCACGCTTCGGCATTTAAGCCGTCGGCGCGGAGGTAACGGGCGGCCAGGCCGGCGTGGGCGCCGCGCTCACACACGACGAGGTAGGGCCCACCCGCCGGAGTGAGGGCATGGCGGCCTTCCTCGATGTCGTCCATGCTGAGGCGAACAACGGGCAGGCGGCCGGCCAGCGGTTCCCCGGCCTGGGCCGGGCGCAGGTCGATGATGGTGTGAACGTCGGAAAGGGGCACTGCTCAAAGTGTACGGTGGGTGACCTGGCCTGTCCCGGGCCACGCCACAATCCGAGTGGTTCGCTCGGGTATGCTGGGGGCATGAAAGAAGTCTCCCCTGCTGAAGGTCAGGCCCTGGTGCAAGGCGGCGCGGTGCTGGTGGACGTGCGCGAGCCCAACGAGTACAGCGAAATTCACGCCGAGGGCGCGCAGCTCTTGCCCCTCAGTGAACTCGAAGCCCGCTACGCCGAACTGCCGAAGGACCGGCCCCTCGTGATGATCTGCCGCAGTGGTGCCCGCAGCGCCCGTGCCGGCGAATTCCTGCTGCAAAACGGGTACGCGGACGTGACCAACCTGGCGGGCGGCACGCTGGCCTGGAACGAAGCGGGCCTGCCCGTGGTGGGAGGGGACGCATGACGCAGCCCGAACAGACGGGTACGCCCGCCGAACTCAACGGTGCCCTGCCCACGCGCGAGCAGGTGCTCGAAGCCCTGAAGGTCGTGAAAGACCCGGAAATTCCCGTGAATGTGGTCGATCTGGGCCTCATCTACGATGTGGACGTGCAGGACACCGGGCTGGTGGACATCACCATGACCCTGACCAGCGTGGGGTGCCCCGTACAGGACCTGATCCGCGCCGACGCCGAAATGGCCGTCAGTCGCCTGGAGGGCGTGAACGAGGTGAACGTGGAGTTCGTGTGGGTGCCACCATGGGGGCCGGACAAGATGACCGAGGACGGCAAGCGCCAGATGCGCATGTTCGGCTTCAACGTGTAACAAGAATTCCGGCCCCTCGGTGATGAAGTCACTGGAAAGGGTCGAGCAGACTTACAAAGCTGGAAATCAGAGCGAACAGGAACAAAAAGCGTCTCGGACATAGAGTGAACCCTCCGGCGTTGTTCCGCAGGGAGCACGAAACAAACGGAGGCTTATCAACGCCCCGACATCGAAAAGGCCGCCCCACTGATAGGGCGGCCTTTTCCTGATGTCGGGTTAGACCTGGCAATAGCGTCGCTGAATTTCGCTGAGCAGGCCTTCGGCGTACTCGGGGAGGCTGGGGGCGAAGAAGACACCAGACTGCTGCACCTGAAAACGGTTGAGGGTGGTGCCGGTGTTCCGGTCGCTGATCAGGATATCGGCGGCTCCGACGCGCGGGGCGGCCTGATCCTGCGCGTTGGCCCAGTGATCGATCAGGCCCGTGATGCTGATGCTGGCGGCGTTCACGTCGGGGTAATCGGTGCTGCGGTATGCCCTGAACCCCTCCTCGTTCAGGCGACGGGTCAGGTACTGGGTGAGTTGCGGGCCGTAATCACCATCGAACACGCTTTGCACGGCGATGCCAGTGACGGGCCGGGTGCCTGGGGCGCACGTCCCGGCGGCGGGCGGCGCGGTGCGGGCGGTTAGGGGCGCCGGGGCACAGGCGCTTAAACTCAGGGCAGTGATGCCCAGCAGGGCCAGGAACAGTCGGGGCATGGGGTTACTGTAGGCCCGCCCGGCCCGGCAGGGCGTGAGGCGCGGGGCAACGCCTGTTCATCCGGGCGGGCGCTCAGCGTTTACCCTGTACCCATGAAGCTCTACACGAAAACGGGAGACGGCGGAACGACGGGGCTGTACGGGGCCGACCGGGTCAGCAAGGCGCACCCGCGCGTGGAGGCTTACGGCGCAGTCGATGAACTGAACAGCGTGCTGGGCGTGGTGCGGGCGCACAACCGGGCCGAGGCGCAGGATGCCGGGCTGGACGGCGACCTGAATTATCTGCAAAACGCGCTGTACGACCTGGGCGCCGACCTCTCGACCCGCACGGGCAGCCCTTACGAGAAGAACGTGAGCCGCCTGGACGACCGTGACCTGTCGGACATCGAGGGCATGATCGACCGCTATATGGAAGCCGCGCCGCCCATCCGGTGGTTTATTCAGCCGGGCGGCACGCTGACGGCGGCGCAGTTGCAGGTGGCGCGGGCGGTGGCGCGCCGGGCCGAGCGCGACGTGATCCGGCTGATGGAAGTCGAGGAAACCAACCACGCCGCGCAGGTGTACCTCAACCGCCTGTCCGACCTGCTGTTCGCTATGGCGCGGGTCGTGAACCACCGGGCGGGCCTCGATGAGGAAGCTGCGCAGAAGGGTGACCGCCGCCCAGCAGGTGACCAGAACGCATGACCGGCCGCAAGTTCACCGTGCAGGGCACCAACAACGGCTTTACCTGCGGTCACTGCGGCGCGCAAATTCGGCCCCTGGCGAACGGTTCGGTGCGCAACCACTGCCCGGTATGCCTGCACAGCAAGCATGTCGACCTTCAACCCGGCGACCGCGCCTGCACCTGCCACGGCGACATGGTGCCGGTGGGCGTCGAGCAGAGCGGCAAGAAAGGCTGGATCATCGTCCACCGCTGCGCCAGATGCGGCTTCGAGGGCCGCAACAAGGCCGCCCTGGACGACCCCGAGCAGCCCGACGACTGGGACGCCCTGATCGAGCTGAGCCGACCGAAGCTGTAGCGAGCCTATCGTTTGTTCCTTCCCAGTGATTTCATCACCGAGGGGCCGGAATTCTTATAACTGGTTGCCAGGATTGCACACTGGAGTTACCATCTCCAGCCGACGGTTTTTTCACTCACTGCTGCTCTCTCCTGCGCGCCTGATCTAACAAGCTGGACGCCTGCTGACCGGGTGACGTTAGGCTGTGCATCATGACGAGTGATGCTCTGACCCAGGCCCAGGCGGCTTACGCGGCGTTGAAAGCGCGTGGCCTGAAATTGAACATGCAGCGCGGCCAGCCCAGCGACGCCGATTTTGACCTCAGCAACGGGCTGCTCAGCGTGCTGACCGAAGCCGACCTGAAGATGGACGGCCTGGATCTGCGCAATTACCCGGGCGGCGTGACGGGCCTTCCGAGTGCGCGGAAGTTGTTCGCGGAGTACCTGGACGTGAAGCCGGAGAACGTCCTGGTGTGGAACAACGCCTCGCTGGAATTGCAGGGCCTGGTGCTGACCTTTGCCCTGCTGCACGGCTTGCGGGCCTCGAAGGGGCCTTGGGCGCACGGCAAACCGAAGATGATCGTGACCGTGCCGGGGTATGACCGTCACTTTCTGCTGCTGGAGACGCTGGGCTTCGAGTTGCTGACGGTGGACATGCAACCCGACGGGCCGGACGTGGACGCCATCGAGCGCCTCGCCGGGCAGGACGACAGCGTGAAGGGCCTGCTGTTCGTGCCGACCTACAGCAACCCCGGTGGCGAAACCATCAGTGCGCAGAAGGCGGCGCGGCTGGCGGGCCTGAAGGCAGCGGCGCAGGATTTCACCATTTTTGCCGATGATGCCTACCGGGCTCACCACCTCTCGGATGAGCGCGATACGCCCGTGAATCTCGTGACGCTGTGCCGCGACGCGGGCTTTCCGGACCGGGCCTTCGTGTTCGCCAGCACCAGCAAGGTCACGTATGCGGGCGCGGGGCTGGGGTTCATGGCCAGCAGTGAGGACAACATCAAGTGGGTCAGCAAGTACCTCAACGCGCAGAGCATCGGGCCGAACAAGCTGGAGCAGGCGCGGCACGTGAAATTCCTGGAGGCCTATGAAGGCGGCCTGGAAGGCCTGATGCTCGACCACGCCCGGCTGATCGACCCGAAATTCCGGGCGGTCAGCGAGGTGCTGGGCCAGGAACTGGGCACGGGCGGCGAGTTCGCCACCTGGGGCAACCCGAGGGGCGGGTACTTCATCAGCCTGGACACGACTGCGCCCGTGGCCGACCGGGTGGTGCAACTGGCCGAGGAAGCCGGCATCAGCCTGACGCCTGCCGGGGCGACCTACCCTGGCGGGAAAGACCCTCATAACCGCAACATTCGCCTGGCCCCCACGCGCCCCCCGCTGGAGGAAGTGGGCACGGCCATGCAGGGCATTGCGACCTGTATTCGCCTGGCCACCGAGGAACACCGCGCGCGGCAGGGCTGAGCCGCCAACCACTGAGCCGCCAGCAGATGCCCTCCCGAATACGCCCATTTACGGCCGTGAATGAACTTTCTTCAAACGCGGTTTACACGGTAAATTACCGCTCAAGGTCGCTTGCTTTTTCAGTGCCTACCCCCGAGGATGGAGGGTGATGCCCAGTCGTTACCCAGGAACCCAGGAGGAAAAACGGGCGCTCGCTGCCTACGTGAAACTGTCACGGGCGGCCCAGGCCATGGAAACGGCGGCGCACCGTCACCTCGCGGCCCACAACCTGACCATCAGTCAATTCGGGGTGCTCGAAGCCCTGCTGCACCTGGGGCCACTCAGCCAGCGCCGCCTGGCCGAGAAGATCCTGCGCTCCAGCGGCAACCTGACCATGGTCATCGACAACCTGGAACGCGACGGCCTGGTCACCCGCGAACGCGACCCGAACGACCGCCGCGTCATGATCGTGACCCTGACCGCGACCGGTGAGAGCCTGATCCGGAATATCCTTCCGACGCACGTCGAGGGACTGACCAGCCTGTTCAGCGCCCTGGAACCGGAAGAGGTGCAGGAACTGGCCTACCTGACCCGCAAACTGGGCCTGAGTTTGAAGTCATACGGATCCCGGTTGAACAGTTGACATGATGTTCAACCCGAGCGGAGCGAGAAGGAACAAAACGGTTGCCGGAAAAGGAGTTCTCGAATGGGCGTTTTCCGATTCGAGAACTCCTTTTCCGGCAAGCGTATAATTCCAGCCAATGAAAACAGCCCTCGCCTTATGCACGCGAGGGCTTTTCATTTGGGGCCGCCTCAGCAGCGTGTTCTTTGTCGCAGTGTGAGGGCTGGCCTTCAGGTGTCCACTCTGTCCAGGACTGCTGCGCCGCCCGGCTGTTCAGTCGAAGGTGGTGGCGATGAACAGCGGTTGGGCATTCGGGCCTTCAAAACCCGGGGTGTACGCCCGCAGGGTAAACAGGGCGCGGTTGCCTTTTACGTCCACGCGCTCCAGGGTGTAGCGGGCCGCGCAGGGCACGGCGGTGGCCGCCACCTGCCGCCCGCCCACCCGAAGGATTAGCCGGGCGGGGACGCTGCCGGGCGGCAGCATCTTGCGCCACGGGCACGGCGTCTGGGCCGGCAGCACCTGCACATCTACAGGCACGGGGCGGCTCCACAGTTTCACGCTGTTCTGCTCTGTCTGCCCGGCGCCCACGCCTTCCTGCCAGGTCGGGGCCTGCACCGGAAAGGTGCGTTTGAAACGCGGCACCGAGGTCAGGCCGGACGCGTATCCCTGCTGTTTCAGGGCGGGTTTCTGCGCCTCCAGGAGGGAAGCCATCAGGGTCTGAGGGCTGGGGCTTTCACGCTGCGCCTGCCGGCTGGCCTTCCACTCGCGGCCCGTCATGGTGTTGAGGAGGTGCAGTTGCGCCGCCGAAAAGCCGCTGCCGTCCCGCGAACCCTGCACCATCGCCAGCGCGTGGCTGGCCCCGGCATTGAAGGAAACTCGGGTCACACTCAGGCGGTCTCCAGCCTGCGCCGCGCCGCCCAGCAGCACGCCAGCACCAAGCACTGCCAGCATCCGGCGGCCTGACGCAGAGAAAGGAAACCTGCCGGAACGGGCTTCCCTATTCCCTGCGTTACCCGGCGCCTCCTGGCTCAAGGGGCTGCTCACTTGAACCTGACGGTGCGCATGACCTTGGTGAACAGCAGACTGGACGTGGGGTAACGCTCGACGGTATCGGACAGCTGGAAGTAGTACAGGTTCTTGTTGCCCTGCGCGAACCAGACCCGCATCTTGATGGATTTCTTGCCGCTGCTGACGATGTACTCGCGCTCCATGCCGCGCAGACCGCCGTAACTGACAGGGTAGCTGCTCTGCGGGCGCACACTCACCCCGGTGGACTTCAGGCCCTGCTCGTAGCCGGTGAACTGCTCGGTCAGGTTGAGGGTCTGCCCGCCCGCCTTGGGGGCGTACAGCAGCCGGATCATGGTGGCGGGGGGCGTCTTACCGGACACCATGCTGACGCCACTGGTCTTGTCGCCCAGTTCGACGCCCAGCCAGCCCTGCGGGTGGCTGAATGAGTAAGGCAGTTTGGGGTCGCTGAACGGCACCAGGGTCTGCGCTGCAGCGGTGTGCGGCAGGATCAAGGCAGCGGTCAGCAGAACGTGGGGCAACACAGCGGACATCTTCATGCCGGCACCTTAACAAAGGAATGTGAGGAAGCGCGCGTTAAAACTTGACGGGACGTTCACCAGGAGAGCAGCAGCACCTGGAGAAGACATCTCACGCCCCGGCACAGCCAGCAAGTCACGCCCCAGCAAGTCAGGCCAGAAAACCAGGCGGTCAGCGGCTGGAAGGCTACTTTGAACGCTCGTTCTGGTCTGGGCGCAGGTTCCGAGGGGCGGGCCACAGGCGCAGGTTGGCGGTGCCAGCCACGTCCCGCACGCTCACCGGGCCATAGGCTCGGCTGTCCAGGCTGTCACCCAGGCGGCGGTTGTCGCCCAGCACCCACACCTTGCCGCCGGGCACGACCTGGGCGGGCTGCTCGTTCATGTACCCCTCGGGGCTGGTGTAGGGTTCGGCCACCACGCGGCCATTCACGAGCAGCTGCCCGCCCTGAATACGCACGGTGTCCCCGGCGAGCGCCACCACGCGCTTGACGTTGTAGGGCCGGTAACGCAGGCCGTACATGGTTTCTGTGGCATAGGGGCTGTCGGCAGGAATTTTGAACACCACCAGGTCGCCCCGCTTCAGGTAGGGGCCGCTGAGGTGCCAGGCGTGCAGCCAGCGCGGGTACTTCAGCAGCAGCAGCAGTTGCCCGCTGTGCAGGGTGGGGGCCATGCTCTCGCCATTCACGCGGGCGAAGGTCGCCACGAAGGTCGTCAGCAGGTACACCGGCAGCAGCGCCCCCAGCACCCAGGTGCGCCAGAAGTCCCGCCACGGGGCAGGGGAACGGGCCTGGGGCGGGGTCACGCGCTGCATGCTAGAGCATTTGACAAAAGAACGCAGTGATTTTGTCCGAACAGCGCGAGTGAATTTAAATGAAGAGGTCGAGGAATGAAGGGCTCTGGGGTGCCCTTCCACAGAGCGTGTCATTCGGAGAAATGCTCTAGCGCATTCGCGTTTGGGGTCGTGCCTCTTCCATGAGTCAGGCCAGTGAAGTTTAGTGGGAAGCAGGCCGAACAGGGCGCGTGGCAGACTGCGGCCATGCCTGAACTGATGCCGGCGGCCCGCACTGCGCGGGAAAGTATTTTTTCGGTCATGAGCCGCCTCGCCGCGCAGCACGGGGCTGTGAACCTGGGGCAGGGGTTTCCGGCAGACCCGCCGCCGGCGTTCCTGCTGGAGGCGGCACGGGGGGCTGTGGGGCACTTCGACCAGTACACCCCCCCGGCGGGCCTCCCCGCATTGCGTGAGGCGCTGGGCGCCGACCTGCATGTAGACCCACAGGACATCGTGGTGACCAGCGGCGCGACCGAGGCGCTGGCCGCCCTGGCGCTGAGCCTGTACGGCCCGGGCGACGAGGTGCTGATGCTGGACCCGTGTACGACGTTTACCTGCCGCAGGCGCGGCTGGCCGGGGCGACGCCGGTGACCGTGCCCATGACCCTGAATGACGGGGGCTGGGCGGTGGACGTGAACGCCGTGCAGGCCGCCGTGACCGGGCGCACCCGGGCGCTGCTGCTGAACACGCCGCACAACCCCACCGGCAAAGTGCTGAGCGCGGCCGAACAGCGTGACCTGGTGGCGCTGGCCCGCCAGCACGACCTGTGGATCATTTCCGACGAGGTGTACGACGAACTGTCTTTCACCGACGAGCCCGTCAGCCTGCGTTCACTGGCCCCGGAGCGGACATTCACAGTGGGCAGCGCGGGCAAGCGGCTGGAAGCCACCGGCTGGCGCGTGGGGTGGGTGGCGTGCCCGGCCGGCCTGGCCCCACAGGTGGCAGGCGTGCGGCAACTGGCGTCCTTCTGTGCCCCCACGCCCCTGCAGGTGGCGGTGGCCCAGGCGCTGCCTCGGGCGCGGCAAGAAGGGTTTTACGCCCAGCTCCGCGAGAAATACCGCGTCAGAAAGGAGTGGATGGTCAGCGGCCTGCGGGCCCTGGGCGTCACCGTTCATGAGCCACAGGGCACCTACTTTCTGACGGCGCAGCACCCTGCCTGGGACGCCCTGTCGCTGGTTCGGGAGGGCGTGGCAGTCGTTCCGGGCGAGGCCTTTTACGACCAGCACGATTGCCCGCCAGGACTTTTCCGCGTGGCCTTCTGCAAATCTCAGGAAGACCTCGAGGAGGCCCTGGCACGCCTTTCCCGGCTGGCCTAGGGGTTCGGACGAACCGGTTCGGCATTGTTCGGTGTCACATCCTAAAGATACTCTCAGGTGCCAGCGCGGCCCCAAATGTGATCTATTTGGTTTATGAAGAAGACCCTTTTAGGCTTCCTGGCCCTGTGCACCGTAACGACCGCTTCCGCCGCCAATTACGTCGGTGGCTCGATTGGTACGGGCGGCAGCATCCACTATCAGCAAGACCGTTCTGCCACCTCCGCCATGCGTTACAGCCTGGATCTGGCCGCCACCGGCCTGAGCTTCAACAACCTGCGGGTCGGCGGCTCCGCCGATTACCTGATGAACATCCCTGGCCAAGCCCCCTCAGCCCTGACGCCCTACTACGGCGCGGGTCTGGGCGCTTACGTGAGCCTGGGCGCGGGAACCGGCGTGGGCCTGTACCCGCACGCGCTGCTGGGGGCCAAGTACAACGTCTCCGCCCCGCTGAGCATCTTCGGTGAAGTGAATGCCGGCCCTTACTTCAACCTGGGCAGCGCCACCTTTTTCTCGTTCGGCTGGGGTGCCCGCCTGGGCCTGAACTACCAGCTGAACAACTGATCCTGCCTGTTCACCCCCATATGCTTCTCAAGCCGATCCATCAGTGGTCGGCTTTTTCTTTGCATAAGTCGGGAGGGGTTGACGGACAGGCTGGGAATCTTGACACGGCACAGGCAGCTTGCAGAGTTGAGAAACTCCCCCGCGAGATGTAGCAGTGTGATGCGGATTCTCTGGGCATCTGCCGAAAGTGACCTTCTCTTGACAAGCGGACGAGGACAATTCATCCCTGCAAAAACTCGATGAAAACAGGGCAAACCTCTGGATTGTCCGGCCACATCGGGGCGCAACCCGGAAATTTGGTCTCACTTCATTTTTTGGGGTATTCTGACCCCAGTTCACTTCATTGAATCCCCCATAGGTCTTGAGTCATATTTTTTTCCTCTCCTGGAGGACTGATCCCCACTGGAAACGCTGCGAGTCTCAGGAAATTCACGTCCCAATGCCGTCGCCGGAGCCGTCGCGGCGCTGCTGCGATCGCAGGGCCAGGTGGAAGTGCAGGCCATCGGGCCCGCCGCCGTGAACCAGGCCATCAAGGCCATCGCCATTGCGCGCGGCTACCTGCACGACGACAACCTTGACCTGACGGTGCAGCCCTCCTTCGTAAAACTGGATGTCGCCAGTGAGGAACGCACCGCCATGAAATTCCTGGTCTACGGGTACAGCACCCAACAGCCGTAAAAAGCTGCCACGCTGCTCGACTTTCCTTGCGCGTGGCGGCCCGGTATTTCCCTGTTCAATTGGGCTTGCGGTGAAACAGCATGGTGCGTTTGCACTGCGCCACCAGGTCACCGTGCTGGTTGAATGCGCGGTGCTCGACAGTCACGAGGCCCTGGTTGGGGCGGCTCTTGCTGGCGCGCGACTCGATGACCTCCGACTCGACGCGCAGCGTATCCCCGTGAAACACGGGCTGGGGGAACACCACGTCGGTCAGGCCCAGGTTGGCGACCAGCGTGCCCAGGCTCAGTTCGTGCACGCTAATGCCAACCAGCAGCGAAAGGGTCATCATGCTGTTGAAAAGCGGCCGGCCGAATTCGGTTTTCGAGGCGAACTCGAAATCCAGGTGCAGCGGCTGGGGGTTCATGGTCAGGGTCGTGAACAGGATGTTGTCCGACTCGGTGACGGTGCGCGTCACGCGGTGGCGAATGACGGTACCGAGCGGAAGTTCCTCGAAGTAGCGGCCAGCAGGGCGGTTCAGGTCATCGTTCATGCGTCTTTCCTTTCGGGGTGCTGGTGTGCAGCGGATTGTTCGGCACTGTGTAAGTCGCCACTGGGTAGGTCGGCGCTTTGCAGCAGGGCGCGGGCCTTGACCAGCATGGGTTCGTCCACCATCTGGCCCTCGAAACTGAAGGCCCCGTGTCCAGCCTGCGCGGCCGCGTGGGCGGCGTCCAGCAGGGCGCGGGCGCGGGCCAGGTCGGCGGGTGTCGGGCCGAACAGGTCGTGGGCCAGCGTCACCTGCGCCGGGTGAATACACAGCTTCCCGCTGTATCCCAGGGCGCGGCCCTGCGTGGCGTCTTCGCGGAAAGCCGTTTCGTCGTTCAGGCGCGTGACCACGATGTCCAGCGCGGCCACCCCGGCCAGCCTCGCGGCCAGCGCCACCTGCGAACGGGCGTACAGCACTTCCAGGTTCCCGGCCGTGCGCGTGCCCCCCAGATCCGTGGTGTAGTCCTCGGCGCCAAAGTACGCCCAGGCCACGGGCGGAATCATGATTTCACGGGCGTTCCAGACACCTGCGGCAGTTTCCAGGCCCGCCATGATGGGCAGGTTCAGGCCCAGTTCAGCCAGCGCGCTCTCTACCCTGGAGACGTCGGCAGCGCTCTCCAGTTTCGGCACGACCACGCCGGCCAGTTCCGGCGTAAGCACCGTCAGGTCGTCCTCGAAGTACGGCGAGTGGGGGGCATTTACGCGAATGAACACGGCCAGGTGCGGCGCAGCGGCGATCAGGTCGCGGGCCGCGTCACGGGCGATGGGGCGCGCGGCGGCCTTGGCTTCGGGCGTGCCGGGCACGGCGTCCTCCAGGTCGATAACCACCGCGTCCGGTGCGCTGCGCGGCAGTTTGGCGATCAGGTCGGCGCGGTTGCCGGGCGCGAACAGCACGCTGCGGGGCCGCGACAGCAGGCCGTTCACGCCCGCCCCGATATGAACCCCAACACAGGCCCCGAAACGGTCAAATGGGCAATCAGCATGCGGACAGTCTAGAGGGTGAACCGCCTGGCCCAGCCTCCCGCGTCAGGAGTTCAGGACGATCCGGGCCTCGTCCGGGCGCAGGGACGTGTCGGCAGGCGGCTGGTCATTCAGGCTGCTGAGCAGCGTCCGGCCGTTCAGAACGCTCAGCGGGCGGGATTCCGAACCGAAGTTCAGCGCCACCAGCACACTTTCCCGACCCTGTTGGCGGCGGAACAGAAACACGTCCTCGTGTCCGGAATCCAGGCTTTCATACGTGCCGCCGATCAAAGCGGGATGCGTCTCGCGCAGGCGCGTCAGGGCGCGGAAGTAGTTCAGGTCGCTGAGCGGGTCGGCCTGCTGCGCCTCGACGTTGACGGCCATGAAGTCGTCCGCCACGGGCAGCCAGGTCTCCACGCCCGCCGCGCTGAACCCGGCGTTGGGGGAGGCGTCCCACTGCATGGGGGTGCGTTCCGGGTCGCGTCCAGCGGCGGGCGAATCGGGTTGTTGCAGGCCCGCCGGGTCGACCATGCGCTCCGGGGGAATGGGGACGTTCTGCATGCCGATCTCGTCGCCGTAGTACACGGTGGGCGTACCGCTCAGGGTCAGCAGCAGCGTCTGCGCCACGCGGTACTGCGCCGCGCCCACGCGGGTCTTGAAGCGGTGCTGGTCGTGGTTGCCCAGCACCCAGTTGGGCCACGCGCCGGCCCTCAGGCTGGCCGCGTCGTAGTCGTCCGCGAACTGGCGGACGGTGCCGGCCTGCCACGGCAGCAGAATGAGGTGAAAGTTGAACGGCAGATGAACCATCGGGGCATCGGGCGTGCCGGCGTAAGGCAACAGTTTGTCGAGTGGCAGGTAAATTTCCCCGACCATCATGCGGTCGGAAAATTCGTCGATCACGCGGCGCATCTCGCGGATGTATTCGTGCGTTTCGGGTTGATCCTGCGTGTAGATGTGAATCAGGGTGCTGTGTTCCACCTGCCCGCCGATCACCTCGCGCCCGGCGTCCGGGTTCACGGGTTCGTCCAGGAAGCGGGCGTCCTCGGCCAGCAGCCAGATCACGTCTACCCGGAAACCGTCGACGCCCCGGCGCATCCAGAAGCGCAACACGGCGAACATGGCCTGCCGCACGGCCGGATTGCGCCAGTTCAGGTCGGGCTGGGTGGGCAGGAACTGGTGCAGGTAATACTGGCCGCTTTTTTCGTCCAGTGTCCAGGCCGGGCCACCGAAAAAGGACTTCCAGTTGTTCGGCAGGCCGCCGTCCGGTGCGGGGTCGCGCCACACGTACCAGTCGCGCCTGGCGCTGTCTTTGCCCTCCAGCGCCTCCTGAAACCAGGCGTGATCCGAGGAGGAGTGGTTGGGCACATAGTCCAGCATGACCTTCAGGCCCAGCCGGTGCGCCTCGGCGACCAGCGCGTCGAACTGTTCGAGCGTGCCGAAAAGGGGGTCGATGTCGCAGTAGTCGGCCACGTCGTAGCCGAAGTCGCGCATGGGGCTTTTGAAGATGGGCGAGAGCCACACCGCCTGCACGCCCAGGCTGGCGATGTAGGGCAGGCGCTGCGTGATGCCCCGCAGGTCGCCGATGCCGTCGCCGTCGGTGTCCTGGTAGGAGCGCGGGTAGATCTGGTAGATGATTCCGCTTTGCCACCATTTCAGTTCGCCGTGCAGGTTGGGGGTCATGCTGGTAGCGTAGCAGGCCTGGCAACCCGACTGAATCGATTCAGTCGAACGGTCTAGATCACCCGCTGAAGAATCGCCCCTGATTCACCCGGCTGGCAACCCGGCTGTCGTCGCTGCCCCAGCTGTGGAACAATAAGCCGTGGCCAAGTTCAAGCCAGCGTTCGGCGGGCCGGCTGATCACGCCCGGCTCCCTGCCCCTGCGGCTGTCGCAGGCTGGCCGTATGCCCGGCATGGCCTGAAACTGCTGGATTACCGCTGGGTCAAACGCCCGCCCGGCGGGTTCGCCTCACGCCTGCAAAGCCGGTCAGAGCAGTTCTTGCCGCTGCACGGCCCTGAACCGCATCCTGGCCCCGAAACGCCGCCGGAACTGACTCATCTCAGCACACAGCCCCTGGATCTGGAGTTCTCGGGCACACGCTTCACAGGGACAGGCTTCACGGGCACCGTCTTCACGGAGCCACAACCCACGCTGGAAGATTCGGTTATCGAGGCGCTGATCCGTGCCCTGTACGACGCCCTGCCCGACACACTGGCCGAAACGGACGCCCTGGCGCAGACCACCGCGTCGGGCACCCTGCTGGGCCGCCACGGAAACGCCTCCAGACCCACTTTCGAGGAACCCCGGCGGCCCTCTCCTTCCTCAGTCCCGGCAGCCGGTGCGCCAGCGTCTGTCTCCCCTGCCGCCAGTGGCACGCCCCCCGTCCCAGCACCCGAACCGCGCCCCTACGTGATCGGTTCCCCCCCCGAGGGCCTGCCTGCCGCGACCCTGCGTTCACTGACGCGGCTGGACATCCGGGTGCCGCCCGACCGGACGGCCGGGGTCATCCGCGGCCAGGCCGAACTGGGACAGGGCGAACCGTGCTTCCTGCGGGCGCAGTCGGCGCTGTGGTCGTGGCGCACGCACCGCCAGGCCAACATGGACATTCACTCGCACGGGCCCCCGCTGCCCGGCCGCAACGCCCTGGTCGAGCAGAAGATCGGGCCGGTCACGCTGCTGCTGGGATGCCGCGTGCTGGACATGGTCGAGGAACCGCGCCGCTGGGGCTTCACGCTGGTCAGCCTGGACGGCCAGGTGCTGCTGCTGCGCGAGACTTTCCTGGTGGACTGGCAGCCCGATGACCGCGTGGTGTTCTCGTTGAGTACCCAGCAGTTCCTGGCGATGCCCAACCTGACTTTTCTGGCTCCGGTTCACGCGGCGCTGCGCCGCAAGTTCAAGCAGGAGTACATCCGCAACATGCAGGAAATGACCGCCGACTGATCCTGGGCGGGGTCGTCTGGAACACAGACCCTTCCTGCGGCCACCCAGGGAACGTGCAGCATTAAGCGCCTGGGCCAGAAAGAGGGAGGTTTGTGGCTGAGTGGAAGAACACAGCTTACAGAGAGCAAGCGAATGGCGACGGGCAGAACGGAGTGGCAAAGCTGGGGGAGCGGATAGAGGCGCTTTCCTGGCGCACGCCTTATCTAGAGCATTTGACAGAATTACGGCCTTCGGGGAACAGCACCCCAAATGCCTCCAGTCTGCCCTATGCTCTCCTCAAATTCACTCACTTCGTTCGGACAACGAATGGCAGAAATACGCTGCCATTCTTATGTCAAATGCTTTAGATCACTGCTTGAATTCGTGCCAGTGGCCGTTCCAGCTCACCACAGCGCCGCCCGACCAATGGGTTTTCTTAAGGGCCGGGCGCGTTCAGAAGCCTGTGCCAGGCGGTGTGTCAGGCTAGGTGAACCCGTTCTCCCGCTGCCATGACTGTTATCTTTGTGCTGAGTCTACTTATACTGGGTTCAATTCATCAACGCTGCTGGTCGTCAACGCTGCTGGAGGTTCCCGGCCTCCACATCAGGCCAGAAGGAAGGTAGAACACATGACTTCACCCGCTGACCCCCACGCCCCTGCCCCTCGGCCCTGGCTGGAGCACTACGAGCAACACGTTCCCCACGACTTCCAGCCCACCGGCCATACCCTGCCGCAACTGCTTCAGCAAACCGCGCAGCATTACCCGAAGCACACGGCCATGACCTTCATCGGCGCACGCACCAGTTACGCCGAGTTGCTCACCCAGGCGCAGCAACTGGCCGCCGCCCTGCAAAAAATGGGCGTGAAACCGGGCGACCGCGTGGCCGTCATGCTGCCCAACTGCCCGCAGTTCGTGATCAGTTTCTTCGGCACCCTGATCGCCGGGGCCATTGTCGTGAACACCAGCCCGCTTTACACCGCGCACGAACTGGAGCACCAGCTTCAGGACAGCGGCAGCGAAACGCTGATCATCATGGACATGTTTTACCCGCGTTACCTGGAGATCCAGGAGCGCGTGCCGGTCAAGCGCGTGCTGGTCACCGGCATCCAGGACGCCCTGCCCTTTCCCAAGAACCTGCTGTACCCCCTCAAGGCCAGAAAGGAAGGCACCTGGGTGAACGTGCAGCCCCAGGAACACGTGCTGAACTTCACGAAGGTCATCGATTCGCAGACACCCTACCCCGCCGCCGTAAACATGACGGCGCAGGATGTGGCGCTCCTGCAATACACCGGCGGCACCACCGGCACGCCCAAGGGCGCCATGCTGACCCACGCCAACCTGGTGGCGAACGCCGAACAGGCCCGCCTGTGGATGGGTGACCTGAGAGTGGGCCAGGAAGTCACGCTGGCGGCCATTCCGTTCTTTCACGTGTACGGCATGACCGTCGCCATGAACCTCAGCATCCTGGGCGCCGCGAACATGGTGCTGGTGCCCAACGCCCGCGACATCAAGATGGTGCTCTCCGAGATTCAGAAGAACAAGGCCACGCTGTTTCCCGGCGTGCCCACGCTGTACAACGCCATCAACAACCACCCCGACACGCCCAGGCATGACCTGAGCAGCATTCGCGCCTGCATCAGCGGCAGTGCGCCCCTGCTGCTGGAAACCGCGCACAAGTTCAAGTGGATCACCGGGGGCGCGAACCTGGTCGAGGGCTACGGCCTCACCGAGAGCAGCCCGGTCACGCACGTCAACCCCATTTTTGGTGAGCAGCAGGAAGGCAGCATTGGCCTGCCGCTGCCCGGCGTGGACGCGCTGATCATGAACGATGACGGCCAGCCCGTGCCGACAGGCGAACGCGGCGAACTGTGGGTGGCCGGCCCCATGGTGATGAAAGGCTACTGGCAGCGCCCCGAAGAGACCGCCCGTACCCTCGCCGAGCGCGGCGGCAAGGTCTGGCTGAAAACCGGCGACATCGCCACCATGGATGAACGCGGCTTTTTCAGAATCGTGGACCGTAAAAAAGACCTGATCATCGCCGGGGGCCACAACATCTATCCGCGCGAGGTCGAGGAAGTCCTGATGATGCACCCCGCCGTGCTGGAAGCAGCTGCCGTCGGCATTCCCGACGAGTACCGCGGCGAAAGCGTGCACGCCGTCCTGGCCCTGAAACCCGGCCAGAGCGTCACCGAGGCCGACATCCGGGCTTTTTGCAAACAGGAACTCAGCGCCTACAAGGTTCCCCGCAGCGTCGAATTCCGCAGCGAACTGCCCAAGACGGCCGCCCTGAAAATTCTGCGCCGCCAGCTCGCCCAGGAAGCCACCGAACGCGTCATTCAGGAACGGGCGCAGAAGAACCTGCCGCCGCAGGGCTAAGGAAGGCTGAGCGCAGTTCTCCGAATGATGCCCTGAAGGGGATCAGCGCCCCAGGCGGCGCCCTTCTCTCCTTTGGAGCTGTGCCCGTATGCTGCGCCACCTGGCAAGTCCATCCTGTTTATTCAACTTCGCCCGGCCAGGAAGCACTTCTCTTTCTGGCCAGCGTCACGCCGGTGGTGCTGTGGCAATGCACATGAACGCGCGTCTGCTCGCCCAGTTCGGTCTTGATGGCCTTCACGATGTCGTAGGCCGGCTGGGGCCTGAGCAGCGCGGCCATGTCCTTGAGGCACAGGCTGTCGCAGCCCAGGTCTACCAGGTCGCGGGCCAGTTGCACGTAGCCCTGCACGGTGTGCAGCGGGCTGACGGTGTAGCAGAGGGTGCCCTGCGCGTGCTTTCCGGCCCTTTTCACGGCGGCGATGCTGCGCTGCACGTTGCGCACGTCGTTCAGCGCATCGAACACGCGGTACACGTCCATACCGTTCTCGGCGGATTTCTCCACGAAGGCGTCCACCACGTCATCAGCGTAGTGGCGGTAGCCCAGCAGGTTCTGGCCGCGCAGCAGCATTTGCAGGCGGCTTTGCGGCATGAGCTTGCGAAAGGTACGTAGCCGTTCCCAGGGGTCTTCGTTCAGGAAGCGGATGCAGGCGTCGAAGGTCGCGCCGCCCCAGCACTCCACACTCCAGAAGCCCGCCGCGTCGATGTCGGCGCAGGCGCCCTGCATGTCCTCCAGCGCCATACGGGTCGCCATCAGGCTCTGGTGCGCGTCGCGCAGAGCGAGTTCGGTCACACCGATCACTCTCTTTTCCATGCCCTCATCATTCCACCGGTATGTCAAGAGTAAAGGGGCCAGGCAATTCCCGTCCACAGCCTGGAGACGATCTGAACCGAGATTGCCGACCACCACAAGAGTCTGCACAGAAAGCGTAGAATCTTGGGATCACCCGCAACTCCCGGCACTGCGCCAGCGCTGGGGACACTGGCATCACCTTAAAGGCGCCGCAGCACACGCTGGCGCGAGGTTCCGCTTTACAGTAAAGAAAACCCATGCCAGGAGGCCCCCATGCATCACCTGCTGTTCTACCGCTTTGCCTACGCCGACCACGCCGTGCGCCGCGAACCGTACCGCGCCGACCACCTCGCCCTGGCGCGCGAGGCCGCTGCACGCGGCGAACTGCTGCTGGGCGGCGCCCTGGCCGAACCGATGGACGGCGCAGTGCTGGTTTTCACGAGTGCCGAAGCGGCCAGCACGTTCGCGGAAGCCGACCCATACGTGCAAAGCGGCCTGGTGAAAAGCTGGGAAATCAGGCCCTGGACGACGGTGGTGGGGGCGCTGGTGAAATAAGCTGGCGGGAAAGCGCCGCCAGCCTCCTGCGTCTCCCGCCGTGCGTCTTTTCTGCTGCTCACTCCGGCGCGGGAAATACCGCCAGAGACAGAGCGGTACTTTTGTGGTTGATCTGAGTGGGCGGTTGACCTGCGTGGACAGGTGACCTGGGCGACAGGCAACGCCTGGCACCTGCGCGCCACCTTGTTTCCATTGCCCAGGAACCTGATTTGACCAGACTGGAAAAGCGGGGATGGCAGACGCGCGTTTTACCACCTGAATAGCCACCTCCATTTCGCTTCCCTGGCTCCGCGCTATCCTTGCTCCTATCGCACCTGTCCGGTGCGGTCATCCAGACTCGCCAGAGGGTGTTTCCTGCCCGACTGCACGGCGGAGCAACCGGCCTTCATTGCGGCACGGTGCTTTCAGGAAAGGTTCGCGTGGGTGCACCGACGATGGTGCGAGCGAACACGATGGCCCAGCGGAGGCGCCCAAGCGCATAGACACCGGAGGTCGCCTGTCAGCGGCTTTTTTTCATGGAGTGAACATTTTGAGCAGCATGAGCACGACGAACCTTCGCGCCGAAGCGCGAAAACGCATCCTGATTCTGGACGGCGCGTGGGGCACGCAGCTGCAACGCGCCGGGCTGACCGAGGCTGATTTCCGTTTTGACGGCGCCGACCCGCTGCGGATGTACCGGGGCAACTTCGACCTGCTGCAACTGACCCGGCCCGACGTCATCCGGGACGTTCACCGCGCCTACTTCGGGGCCGGGGCGGACATCGCCAGCACGAACACCTTCAACAGCACCAGCATCTCGCAGGCGGATTACGGCACCGAGGCCCTCGCCTACCGCATGAACCTGGAGGGCGCCCGGCTGGCGCGCGAGGTGGCCGACGAATTCACCGGCCGCGACGGCAAACCGCGCTGGGTGGCGGGGGCGGTGGGCCCGACCAACCGCACGGCGACCCTCTCGCCGGACGTGGAGCGCCCCGAATTCAGGAACGTCACTTTCGACGATCTGGTGGCGGCTTACAGCGAGGCCGTGACGGGATTGATGGACGGCGGCGCGAACCTGCTGTTGATCGAGACCGTGTTCGATACGCTGAACGCCAAGGCAGCGCTGTTTGCCGCGCAAGACGTGTTCGAGCAGCGGGGCCGCGAGCTGCCGATCATGCTCTCGGGCACCATCACCGACGCTTCCGGGCGCACGCTGAGCGGCCAGACGCCGGAAGCCTTTGCAGTCAGCACCGAGCACGCGGGCCTGTTCAGCCTGGGCCTGAACTGTGCGCTGGGCGCGGATCTGCTGCGGCCCCACCTGCGGGCCATTGCGGCGAACACAGACCGGCTGGTGTCGGTTCACCCGAATGCCGGCCTCCCGAACGCGTTTGGCGAATACGACGAGACACCCGAGCACACCGCCCGCGTGCTGGCCGAGTTCGCGCGCGAGGGGCTGGTGAACATCGTGGGGGGGTGCTGCGGCACCACACCCGAGCACATCAAAGCCATTGCCGACGCCGTGAAGGGCCTCACGCCACGCACGCCCACGGCGCGGTCGCCTTACCTGCGTCTGAGCGGTCTGGAAGCCCTGACCGTCACGCCCGAACTGAATTTCGTGAACGTAGGCGAACGCACCAACGTGACCGGCAGCCCCCGCTTTTCAAAGGCGATTCTGGCCGGGGATTACGACGCGGGCCTGAAAATTGCGCGCCAGCAGGTCAGCAACGGCGCCCAGCTGGTCGACGTGAACTTCGATGAGGGCATGCTCGACGGCGAGGCCGCCATGGTCAAGTTCCTGAACCTGCTGGCGGGTGAACCCGACATCTCGCGCGTGCCGCTGATGCTGGACTCCAGCAAGTGGGAGATTCTGGAAGCGGGCCTGAAGCGCGTGCAGGGCAAGTGCGTGGTGAACAGCATCTCGCTGAAGGACGGCGAGGAGAAATTCCTGGAGCGGGCGCGGCTGCTGCGGCGGTACGGGGCGGCGGCGGTGGTCATGGCCTTCGACGAGCAGGGCCAGGCCGACAACCTCTCGCGCCGTCAGGAAATTCTGGGCCGCGCCTACCGGCTGCTGACCGAGCAGGTGCAGTTTCCGCCGCAGGACATCATCTTCGACCCCAACGTGCTGACGGTCGCCACCGGTCTGCCGGAACACGACCGCTACGCGCTGGACTTCATCGAGGCCACGCGCTGGATCAAGGAAAACCTGCCGGGGGCGCTGGTGTCGGGCGGGATTTCCAACGTGTCCTTCAGTTTCCGGGGCAACAACCACGTGCGCGAGGCCATGCACGCCGTGTTCCTGTACCACGCCATCGGCGCCGGGCTGGATATGGGCATCGTGAACGCCGGGATGCTGGCGGTGTACGAGGACATCGAGCCCGAACTGCGTGAGGCCGTCGAGGACGTGATTCTGGCGCGCGGTTCAGTATCCGATACAAGCAGCGCCACCGAGCGCCTCATCACGCTGGCCGAGGGGTACAGAGACGTGAAGCGCGAGGCCGCGGCCGTGAACGCCTGGCGCGAATGGCCCGTGCAGGAGCGCCTGAAGCACGCGCTGGTGCAAGGCCTGACCGACCACGTGGTGTTCGATGCCGAGGAAGCCTACCGCGAACTGGGTTCGCCGCTGGCCGTAATCGAGGGACCGCTGATGGACGGCATGAACGTGGTGGGTGACCTGTTCGGCGCCGGCAAAATGTTTCTGCCGCAGGTCGTGAAGTCCGCCCGCGTGATGAAGCGCGCGGTGGCCCACCTGACCCCGTATCTGGAAGCCGAGAAGGCCGAGAGCAGCAGCAAAGGCAAGGTCGTCCTGGCGACCGTGAAAGGCGACGTGCACGACATCGGGAAGAACATCGTGGGCGTGGTCATGGCCTGCAACGGCTATCAGGTGACCGACCTGGGCGTGATGGTGCCGGCCGAGAAAATTCTGGATGAGGCCGAGAAACTGGGCGCGGACGTGATTGGCCTGAGCGGCCTGATCACCCCCAGCCTCGACGAAATGGTGAACGTGGCCCGGGAGATGACGCGCCGGGGCATGAAACAGCCCCTCCTGATCGGCGGGGCGACCACCAGCCGCGCCCACACCGCCGTGAAGATCGACCCGGCCTACGACGGAACGGTCGTTCACGTCATCGACGCCAGCCGCGCCGTCACGACCACCAGTGAACTGCTCGCCGACGAGGCCGCTTACCGCCACAAAACCCGAACCGAGTACGACGCCCTGCGCGAACGCCACGGCGAGCGGCAGGTGCGCCTGATTCCGCTCGGGCAGGCCCGCGAACGTGCGCCGCGCCTTTCCCCGGCCGTTCCCGCCGCTCCCCGTCAACCCGGCCGGCAGGTCATCGAGCAACCCATCAGCGAACTGCTGGAATACATCGACTGGACACCGTTCTTCATCGCCTGGGAAATGAAGGGCATCTACCCGAACATTCTGAGAGACCCCGTGCGCGGTGAAGAGGCCCGCAAGTTGCTGGGTGACGCCCAGGCCTTGCTGAAACGCATCGTGGACGAAAACCTGCTTCGCGCGCGGGGGGTCATCGGGCTGTGGCCCGCGCACCGCGAAGGCGACGACATCGTGCTGGATGACCTTCACCCGCAGGGGACGCTGGATCGACAGACCCACGAGGTCGCGGCCGGACGGGACTCCCTGCCTGATCTCCCCCGTTTCCATACCCTGCGTCAGCAGCGCGATCAGGCCACGCCGAATACCGCCCTGGCCGATTTCGTGGCCCACCGAGGCGACCATATCGGGGCTTTTGCCGTGTCCATTCAGGGGGCGGAACAACTGGCGCAGGATTTCGAGGCCCAGCACGACGATTACAACGCGATTCTGGTGAAGTCGGTCGCGGACCGGCTGGCCGAGGCCTTCGCGGAAAAACTGCACCGCGACGTGCGCGTGAAGCACTGGGGCTACGCGCCCGACGAGTCGCTGGACAACAATGACCTGATCAAGGAGCGCTACGCCGGGATCAGGCCCGCGCCGGGCTATCCGGCCCAGCCGGACCACACCGAGAAGCGCACGATTTTCCGCCTGCTGGGCGCGGAGGGCATCGGCATGGGCCTCACCGAGTCGTGCGCCATGACGCCCGCCGCGGCCGTTTCGGGGCTGTACTTCGCGCACCCGGACGCCAGATACTTCGCGCTGGGCCGCATCGGGCGCGATCAGGTGGCCGAGTACGCCGGGCGCAAAGGCTGGACGCTGGAAGAAGCCGAGAAATGGCTGGCCCCGAACCTCGCCTACGACCCCAGCAAGCAGGAAGCGGTGAGCGCATGACCACCCGGATTTCCCTGGAGTTGATTCCCCGAACGCGCAGTGGCTTGCGGGCGGAACTGGAGGAAGTCAAACAGACGTTTCCGGGGGTGGACACCATCAACGTCCCGGATCTGGCACGGTTTTCCACGCGTTCCTGGGAAGGGTGCGCCTTCGCGCGGCCCCACTTCCGCGCCATTCCCCATATCCGCGCCATCGACCTGAACCCCAAAGAGCCGCTGCCGATGGCGAACCCTCTGGCCGCGCACGGCATCGAGGAGGTGCTGATCGTCACCGGGGACGCGCCCAGTGACATGAACCGCCGCGTGTACAACGTGGACGCCGAGCAGGCCATCCGGCGCTTCGCGCGCGAGTTGCCGCATGTGAAGGTGTACGCCGGCATTGACCCTTACCGCCAGTCGTTGGCCCGGGAACGCGACTACATGGAGCGCAAACTGGAGGCGGGCGCGGTGGGGTTCTTCACCCAGCCGTTTTTCGACCTGCGCCTGATGGACGCCTACGCCGACCTCGTGCCGGACGGCGCAGAGGTGTGGTGGGGCGTCACGAACGTGACCACCGAGGGCAGCATGACCTACTGGGCGACCCGCAACGCCGCCGTGTACCCGCGTCATTTCGATCTGTCGCTGGAGTGGAACCGCCGCCTGGCCGCCGAAGCCCTGCAATTCGCACGCGACCGGAGGCAACACATGTACTTCCAGCCGATTCGCACGAAGGTCGTGGATTATCTGGGCGGCATTCTTTAGAGCAATTGACAGAAGAACGAAGCGCTTTTTGTCCTAACCGACTGGCACAGCTCCGCAGAAGAGAATTCAGAGAACCGCTCTAAGCTCTGGTCATGTCCGAGGATGGCCGCCGGGAACTGGAACAGGCGCGAGACGAGTTCTTGCAACGCTTGACAGAGAAAGTTCAGCCTGACCCGCGCTTTCTCGCGATGTGGCTGGAAGGCAGCCTGGGACGAGGAAAGGCCAACAGGTACTCGGACGTAGACGTGCATGTTCTGCTGAAAGAGAAGTCCGACGGTAGTGCTCCAGAAAATCCTTCAAGCGGCTTTGAGAGACTCAGCCACTTCCAGAAGCTTAACCCAGGGGTAGCTGTACCCCAAGACCGAATGCGGGCGGACGGTGTTGTACCAGGTGCGGAACTGA
>NZ_SMMH01000027.1 GCF_004634215.1 Deinococcus fonticola
TTTGCGGTCACAGCGCCGCAAATGTGGCCGTCATCCCGTCCCCTGGATGAGCATTGATCCGCGTTGTTGTACCCTTGACCTGAGCCGAGTCTCTACTTGAAACCGTCCAACTTTTGGGGCCAGCCCACAACTACGATGAGCGTAAAAACCGTTCCCGCGTTGCCGTTCTTAAACCCCTGGCTGAAGGAAAATGCCACAATATCTGGCTTAGCCGCGCACTATCTCAACCAGTCACGACCCTTTCGGTATTCCCAGATGGCACGCTGGTGACCGTCACAATGACTTAAGGCAGGGCCTCTGCTGCATATCAAATGGCAGTGTGCTGCACTGTCGAGCGCGTCATTCATATCTCTGAACCCCAGGCAAGCCCGACATGGCGCAGCCCTGCTGGATGAGTATCATCAGTGCATTCCTGACACAGAATCGTGTCTGCCTGCAGTGCAATGTCGCTGCTGGTGACATCGCTTTCCTGTTGACCAGCATCATCAGTGGGTTTCAGGAGCCACTCACTGAAGGCTGGAGGATTAAGTGTCCAGTTCCCCTGGATTTTATAAAAGACCCGGTAACTTTCACGCATGGGTTTTCCACTCTCGTCCTGCCAGCGTAACTCGGTACAGCCGACCACCTCAGCGGGGAGAGAAAGGCACGCCACCTGTCCCTGGAAGTCATATTCCTGGGCCTGTTTAAAGAAATGCTTCAGCAGAGGGTGGCCATTGTCAATCAGTTCGGCCCGGTGCCTGTTGGCGGCCTGGCGCGTGAAGGCTATGCGGTTCAACTGACGGGTGTTGAGTGTCTTCCCAAGACCTTCGCCAAGGTTAATTTCCCAGACGGCCCCACCATGCAGCCTGCTGCGCACTTCGCCACCTGAGGTGAGAAGCATCCCTTCAATGAATGCGGGCAGGTGGCGCTGATCCATGGGCAGTTCGCTGTTCAGGGCGTCGGGATCAAAGCTGGAGGCAAAACGCATCAGATCTTCCTGGCGCCGTGCGGCCTGTCTGGCGCGTTCCAGAGCCTCGTCGATGCGTTCCTGTGTGCGATCCAGCGAGACGTCGCGACCTTCTTCCAGGATGGCCGCCACGTCGAGGAATCCGGCAATGGATCCGAGGATATCTTCATGCAGGCCCTCGCGGTACTCGTCTGAAACGGCGGCCATGCCCGCAGCGACCGCTTCGAGTTTGCTGTACATGTGATCGAGGATCAGGTCGTCAAGATTGCCCTGGGTTCGCAGGTTAAAGACAATCACTGGCAGTTCCTGACCATAGCGGTAGAGTCGTCCGACCCGCTGAACCAGGCGCATGGGATTCCAGGGCTGGTCGTAATTGATGAGGATGTGGCACCGCCGTTGCAGGTTAAAGCCCTCGCCGCCGGCTTCGGTACTGACCAGGAAGCGTCCGGCATCTTCGAAGTGCTCGATGGCCGCTTGCCGTTGACGCTGATGCTGACCACCGTGGATCACGTCCACCTTCCCGGGGCAACGCTCTTCGAGGGCGGCCAGCAACTGCTCCTGGGTAGAGCGGTACTCCGTGAAGATGAGCACTTTTTCCTGCTGATCGATCTGGTCGATCAGCAGCTCAAGGAAGGCCTGGAGTTTTCGGTCGTTCTGCAGGAGGCGGGTGGACTGCGCGAGGAGGTTCTCGAGCATGGCCACCTCACCATCGAAGAATTCAGGCTGGTCGTCGCCCTGGGCCGTTTCTGGCTGCTCGAAGGTGGCCTGTTCATCATCTTCCAGGGTTTCGCCAGGGTCTGGTGGCTGAGGTGATGCAGAGGGAAGTGGGCTGCTGGTGAGGCGTTGCAGTCGCCGTTCCAGGGCACGGTGAATGGCCAGGGCGCTGCTGGCAGCGAGTTTGCGGTAGGTGGTCATCACGAAGCCGATCGCGCGGGCGCCGCGCTGCTGGGCCGAGAGCCGGGCACTGGTCTGGTAACCGCGTTGGAAGTAACGGCCCAGCGCGGCCTCGAACTGGCGTTCTTCATCGCCGATTGGCGTTTCGATGGCGCGTGTGACTTTACCTTTGAAGATGAAGTTGCCCTGCGCGTCCGTGACGTCCGCCTTGCGGTTGCGGATGATCATCCCGCTGAGAATCTCCGGGTGCAGTTGAACTTCCTGGATACGCTGGCGCCACTGCGGATCAGGCCTCAGTAACTCCAGCAGAGCCTGGAAGCGGTCAAGGTCACCCTGGTGGGGCGTGCCGGTGAGCAGCAGCACGGCGTCAGCGGCGCGGCGCACTTCCAGGGCCATCCTGTAGCGGTCGGTGTATTTGAAGGTGCGGCCGTACTGGCGCCGGGAGAGGCGGTGCGCTTCATCGAACACAGCCAGATCCCAGCGGCCTGAACGCTGGAGTTTTTCTAGGTGCGCGTCCTGTTTCAGCCGGTCCATGCTGACGATGACCAGGTCGTAGAGTCGCCACTGTGTGTCATCACTGATGTGAAAGTCCTCGCCGTAGATGACGGCCTCGCGCAGTCCGAAACGGTCTCGGAGTTCAGCCTGCCATTGACGGGTGATGCCGGAGGGAACGACCAGCAGGAAGCGCCGCAGCCGCCGGCGCCGCAATGCCGTGAGCAGCAGGCCCACCTCAATGGTCTTACCGAGGCCCACGTCGTCGGCGATCAGCCAGTCCAGGTGGGCACTGGAGAGGATCCGGTGAACCAGGTGAATCTGATGGGGCAGGGGGTCAATGTCGATGGGAGAGAGCGCCCCGGTGGTTTCGGCCCAGTGCTGCAGGGCGTGTGAGAGCTGGCGCAGGCGGAATCGTTCAGCACTGCCGGTTGGTGGGTGGACGCGGTGATCAAACAGCGCCGCTGGACTCCAGATGGGCAGCAGGTTCTGCCAGGGTAGCCAGTGGCGTTCACCTTGCCAGAAGTCCACCAGGAGTTGTTCGCGTCCACCCAGGGTGCGGTGGCCGATCACCTGGCCCTCACCACGGGATGTGCGCAGGGTGCTGGGACGCTCGACGATGGTGGTGCCGGTGCCAAATCCGCAGCGGAGGGTGGAGGCAGGACGGGTGGTGAGGCTGCCGTCCTGCCACTGCACGTCCACAGGGTCATGGCCGCGCAGGACATGTCCGGTCTGTCCAGTCTGCGGGCAGCGCACAATGCTGCCTTTGGGGAGGTTCATGCAGCTCCTTAGGATGAATCAGGCCTGGAAACGTCGTCGCGCCAGACGCTGGAGGTCGATCTCATCGTCCCAGTCCTCACCGTCTTCAGGGAGGATGTCACTGCGCAACCAGTTGATCCAGGTTTCAATGTCCACATCTGCTGGCATCTCATCCAGGATGGTCTGCAACTGGTAAGCGAACGCAACATGGGCGCATCCGATCTGCTCATGCAGGGCTTCAAGAAGCAGAATGACTTCCTCGAAGCAGGGTGTAGAACTGAAGCGGGAAACGAACTGTTCACAGGTGCGGCGGCTGATGCTGGAGGCCGCACGGTGCCATTCTCCGTTACGCATGCGGTAGTCGGCTCCGAAGTGTTCCTGCGCTGGCCACCACGCGTAGAGCTCCTCGGCCAGCCAGATGTCCTCCTGGGCCATGGTTTGCAGCTGGCGGGTGACACGTTGGACTTTGAGTGCCGGGTTTGTGCCGGCCAGCAGGTCTTCGATCAGGTTGATCTGGTGGTGGCGTCCGAGGTCGGCAGCGACCTTGACGGCAATCTGGCGGGTGCGTTCGGCGGGAGTGACAAACTGGCGCAGTTCAGTGGTCTGGACAGTTGGCTGCGTGCCAACAGGATTCAGTTGCCCAGGCAGTGTTCCCAGCCACGGATTCACCTGTGGGGGTTGTGCTGCACTCTCAGGTGGCCTGGCGAAGCTGGGGAGGTCAGCCCGAAGTGGGCTGGTCATCTCGGGCAGGGGAAAAGCTGCGGCGCTCGTTGTTCCAGATGTCTGAGGAAGGGGAATGGGAGGCTCTGGTAAGACTGTGAGGGCTTCAGTGACCTGGGGGACTGCAGGCTCTTCAGCGGGCATCAGGCATGTATCCCGTGCCACGACGGGCTGAGGCTCCTGTTTCATGTCGGCCCAGGGAAGCAGAGGAGCGAGTGGTAAGGAGGGTTCAGGTGGCTGAAGGGGAAAGGGCACCACTGAAGGCTGGTGAAGGCCAGTGGGTGTAGGCCCAGGCCAGGGAAGGTTTGGCAGGAGAGATGGGGTAGGAGGTGCTGGCGTTATAGCTTGCTGATTCAGATAACTTCTGGCGGCCTGAACGGTGCGGTATTCAGCGGGCCAGGTTTGCCAGTGGTGTTCCAGTGATTGCTGGATGGTGGAGAGCCTCCGGCTGCTTTCCCGCCAGCGCTGCCACAGCCCCTCACCCTCTGCGCGGCGCTTGAGCAGGTCTTCCCAGGCCTGAAGCGTATCGGGCAGGTGGTACCTGGCCGCGAGCGCTGGCCAGGTCGCCAGATGCGCCTGTTGCGAATCATTCAGTTCCGTTGTGGTGATTTCGAACAGCTTCTGCGCCTGATCCCTGGCCTGCTGCGCCGCCACCTGCTGGGCGCTGAGGTGTCTGATGCGGTCTCCCCAGTACCCGGTGCGCCCCTGGTAGTGGGCAGAAATGTCGCTGGGTTCGAGTGTATGCGGCGCATTTGTAGTGCGCCTGACCTGCTCATAATCCTGTTCTGAACGTTGCACTTGACGTTCAACCCAGTTCAGTTCCTGCTGTAAGGCACTCTGCTTTCCGGATAGGGTCGTCCAGATTTTCCCCAGCCCACGCTGCGCCTGCAGCTTTTCGCGGATGCTGGCCGCCTGGGTTCTGGCCTGCATCACCCGATTTGCGCTGGGCAGCAACTGGCGAAGGCCACTCAGCTCCTGATCAGCCTGTTCACGCTCCCGTTGAAGTTGTTGAGCCAAATTGCTGACGGTCTCACTGAACTGGCTGAGGGTTTCAGGGTTTTGCTTCGCGAGCTCTTGATTGAGGCGACCGAGCTGGGTGTGCCACATGGTTAACCCAGCCGGTGGGCCAGTGCTGAAGTATTCGGCGAGTTGCAGGGCACCCGACCGACCGGCCCAGCGTTCAAGTTCCTGTTCAAGTTGTTTCTGTGTGCTTTGCAGGTGCTCGAGTTGATCAAGGAGTTTGATGACGGAGTTGCCCTCCTGCTGGCTAAAGGAGAGGGACAGGGTTGGAAACTGGGAATCAGGAAGCAGCGGATTGGTCATGGAGCATCGTTGTTTGTGGAAAAGGACGCCAGAGGTATCCCGGATGTGTTGTTCATGAGATGCTTTTCATGGTACTGCGAGAATCGGAACGCCGGACGACAGTTTGTGGTGTGGGCATTCATGCCTCCAGGCTACGCCAGGCGGGCGTCACCTCTTGACGCATGGTCGCGCCAGTAAGGACGACAGGTTCTGGCATCTTTGCATGTTGCGCCAAGCCGTGGAGAGCTGAGCGTGTCACTCCCACTCGGGTGGCACGGCCAAACCTTCAGACAGGAGACGGGGGACATGAAGGGCAAGCCCCCTCCTGAGCTCACCCGCGTCGACAACCAGGCTGCTTCGCTAGATCGTCCAGGTTCCACAGGCTAACAAGGCGGCGACAGAGCGACCGATCTCAATCAGCGATGGTTCAAGAACAACGGATACCAATCCGCGTCGAACTGCCGAACAGGCCAATTCATTTCTTCACTGGTTCCAGCAGACTGGAGCGTGGGGATTACCGCAAACCAGGTCAACAGCGGTAACTGAGCCTGGTGAACCACTGACGAGAGGCCAGAAGCTCGTCCTGTCTCTTCCGTTACCTGCAGAAATGAAACCCCGTCCTATCTGGCGATGGCTCGTTGCCCTTACACGGCTCAGAGGTTATACCCTTCTGTTAATGAAAATTGCCACGGTGTTCAATCATGCGGGAGGCGCTGGCAAGACCAGCATCGTGCGGGACGTCGGCTATGAGCTAGCGGCAACCGGTAAGCGAGTCCTTCTGATCGACCTTGACCCGCAGGCCAGCCTGACCAAGTGGCTGGGCGTGACAGATGTGGAGGAGGATCAGACCGTCTACCCGGTGGCCGTTGAGAGTAAGTCCCTCCCTAGCCCACGCCAGGTCTTCAACCTTCACCTGATTCCCTCCCACATCAACCTCTCGGTGGCTGAGGCTCAGATCGCCGGACAGATTGGAGCCGTCATGAGCCTGCGCCGCGCCCTGCAGGAGGTCGAGGATCAGTACGACGTCGTCTTGATTGACAGTCCGCCCAGCCTGGGTCAGCTCGCTGCACTGGGGGCCCTGGCCAGTGACATGTTGATCGTGCCCGTCCTGACCAGCCGCAAGGGAGTGGACGCCCTGCCGGGCCTTCAGCGAGCCCTGGGCATGTACCGTCAGTTGCGACCTGAGCTGCGGGTCGGACTTTACGTGCCCACCATGTATGACGGGCGCCGACTGCACGACAAGGAAATCCTCAATGCGCTGCAGGAGCAGCTGGCCGGACTGGCTTCACCTCTCCCCTACCGCGCGGCCGTCTGGCTGGACAGCACCAATGCTGAACAGCCCGTTGGTATTTACGCTCCCGATTCACCACAGCACCGTGACATCCAGAAGGTCGCCCATGAAATCGCACAGGCCCTGGGACTGGGGGTACAGGCATGACCAGAGCAAAACGCAAACCTCTTCAACTCGGCGAGATTCTGGGGGCTTCCGCTGAACTCCTCAAATCGTCAGGGGGCCAGACGGTGGCCACGACCCGGCTCAAACCAGGCCAGGGCCAACCGAGACGAGAATTTGACCCTGCAAAGCTGGAGGAGCTGGCCAGAAGCATTCAGGAGAAAGGCATCCTGCAGCCTCTCCTGGTACGCCCGGCTGGAGAGGGTTATGAGATCGTTGCTGGTGAAAGGCGCTGGCGAGCCGCGCAACTGGCGCAGTTAGCGGAAGTTCCGGTGGTGATCCGGGAACTGACAGACAGCGAGGCGCGGCAGATCGCACTGATCGAAAACCTGCAGCGTGAGGATCTCAATCTGCTGGATGAGGTCGATGCCAAATTGGCGCTGGTCTCTGAAACCCTGCAACTGCCAGCCGACCAGGCGAAGGCCCGGCTGATGCAACTGCTGCGACAGTCGGAAGGTGAGGAGCATCTCGCCCTGACCCAGGCGTTTGGAAGCCTGGGGGAGAATTGGTCAACCTTTGCCAGAGGAAAATTGCGCGTTCTCAGTTGGCCTGCCCCCATTCTGGCCGCAGTGAGGACTGGACTTCCCTTTTCACTGGGGGCTGTCATCGCCGGGGCACCCGAGGAACATCAAACCGCACTCCTCAAGCTTGCCGACAAGGGTGCCAGCCGAACTGAACTACAGGCCGAACTCAAGCGCCTGAGTGCACCCGTTAAAGCCAGATTGAGCACTTCGGCACAGGTGGGCAGGCTGCTGACCAACCACAAATGGCTGGGACAGCTTCCGCAGAAGGATCAGAATGCCATCGAAAGCTGGCTTGGGAAAATGCCCACAGCATTGAAGTCTGCCCTCGAGGAGTAGGTGTTAGCACCGGTGCTAACACAGGGTATGCCACAGAAATAACTCGTTTGGTAAGGTATTTTCCAAAACGTACGGGAAATCTCCCAGCTTTCGAATTGAACCTCTCCCCCACCCTTCCTCCCGTATTTTCTGAGGGACTTGGGCGAAGTTCTCCACCACTTTGACAAATTATTGGAATTCTGGTGTATCTCAGAGCCCTTTCCGCTCCGCTCTGATCATGGTCAATCTTCTGCACTCCAGTCCTCATGATCTGAACGCCTTCGCCGCGCATGGTGAATCATGGCTCGCTCATCCATGTCAATAAATGACGCGGCAGTGGGTCAGAGTCGTGATATGACTGGAGCGTTCAAATGAATCCCAAGATGTCTCGAATCACGCTCTTCCCCTGTCGTGGCCACAGATGATGCGAACTGTACTGCTTCATCTGCACCCGGATGCGCTGCTACGAACACTGATCGAGTGGAAGAAGGAGCACTCCGAGCCACCAAGCATCGTCCCCAGCCTTCAGGCAGGTCGTGACCTCAGAAAGTCACTCAGTGGCCTGGGGAAGACCATTACCCTGTCTCAACTGGCCCGCTCAGCCCTGCGTGAAGGGGGCTGGCGTCTCTTGCCAAACGCTGACCGCCTGTCTCACTTGCAGAGCCTACTGGCGGATCTCCCACTGGAGTACCTGAGTTCCCTCAGGGAGCGACCAGGAACCCCTGATGTTTTGCTGAGTCTGCTGGGTGAGCTCTTCCGGGCTGACCTTGAGCCGGTACAGCTGAAAGCGGTTGTCGCCACCGCCCGGGATCGGGATGTGGCCCTGATTTTCGAAGGCTGGGTTCAAACCTGCATCAACCAGCAGTTCTTCGATGCTGTTTCAGCGGAGTACTTTGCGGCCAGATTTGCTGCCACGCCGCGGGAATCCAGCCTGGTACACGGCTTCGCTCACTTTGACGCTGCCCAGGCCCACTGGCTCGATCGCGTACTGGGAGAAAGCAGTCTGGTGACGTTGCCCTACACTCCTGGCGGCATAGGCTTGCAGCGAACTGCAATGAGTGTGAAAGACCTTGAGGGGCGGGGTTTCACGGTGCATCAAGCGGAGGTTGTTCCATCCGGTCTGGTGGGCCGTCAGGTGGTTCAGCGTTACGTCACTGGTCAAGTCCTCACACCCGTTCCATTGACCTGCCACGAGCTGAGCGAGATTGAAATAGAAGTCCGGGCCTGTCTCAGGCAGGTCAGAACCTGGCTCGCCGCTGGTGTGCCAGCAGAGCGGGTGGCCATCGTGACCGGGAATGAGGAGGCGTACCTGGGAACGCTTGCTGATGTGGCGCTTGAATACCACCTGCCGCTGATCAGCGGTCAGCAGCTTCCCCTCAGGAGCACACCCCTGGGTTCCGTGTTGCTGGCCTGGATCGATGCCCACGCCCAAGAGTGGCGTTTCAGCAGCACCCGCCGCCTGCTCAGCCACCCGCTGGTGCAGTGGCCGGCTGACCTGGGCCTCACTACCAGACGACTGCAACGTACGGCTCCCCGCGGACTCATGGCCTGGAACGCGGATCTGGAGTGGCTGGCGTTGCCAGAGGTAACGGGCTGGCCCGCAGCCCTCCAGGTGATTGAGCGCCTGCTGCTGGAAGGGGGGATTCAGGGCAGGGCCAGGCAGCATCCTGCCCTCAATGCTGCCCTGGCCGTCCTGGTGGAGGCACTTTCCACATGGTCTCAGCGCGGTGGAGAAGTGTCCAGCACGGAAGTCCTGGCTGAACTCAGTGAACTCTTGAAATCCCGCACCGTCCTGGCCCTGCTGAGCCGCAGCGGTGTGCGGGTGGCCAACCCGCTGGCCGCGCTGGGACGATCTTTTGATTGCATGTGGGTGCTGGGTTTATCGGACGGCCTCTTTCCAAGGCGCACTGCGGATCACCCGCTGGTCGACCGGTTCACCCGCCAGACCTGGGCAGCAGCCGGGGTTCACCTGCCTGACCTGACGGTGCTGGCGGCCGCACAGGAGGATCTCTTCCTGGGTGCACTGGCCGCCTGTGAGCAGGAACTGGTGGTCAGCCGCCCCCGGCGTGACCTGGGGGGACGGGGAGTGCCCGCCGGGACGTACTGGAGGAGGCTGGGGGGCAACGTACTTCCGCTGCCCAACCTGGACTGGGGCAGCGAGGCCGAGAAACTCAGCCAGGATGCCCTGGCAGGCCGTCACTTGCCCGGCCCGCTGAAGATCAGGGTCGAAGTCGAACAGGGGAGGGGAGAGGGCGTCCCCAGTCCTCACAGTGGTCAACTCCCTCAAGGGATCGCGGTGGGGGATCGGGCGTGGAGTCCGTCACAACTGCATTCCGTGGGGAGTTGCCGCTTCAGGTGGTTTGCCGAAAGGTTCCTGAAGCTGGAGGAGCAGGTCGACCCGGATGAAGTCGAGGACAGGCGAGCGTCCGGTACTCTTCTGCACGCGGGCCTGGAAGGGGCCCTGACGGGCTGGCAGGCGGGTGACCGGACTGAGACCCTCATCACCCGTGCGAAGGCGGCTTATGAGGCCAAAGAGCGCGAACTGCTGGCCTCGGGTGACCTGCGCCCCAGTCCGCTGTGGCAGGTGACCAAACAGGAGCAACTGGAAACGCTGGAGCGGGCGGTGCAGTCGGCGGACTTCCTGCCTGCCGCTCACACCCCGCTGCACCTGGAGGACTGGCGCGAATTCACGGTTGAGGCGGGACAGTACCGGTACCAGTTGCGAGGCATCCTCGACCGGGTGGATGAAACGCCCGAAGGGCTGATGGTCACCGACTACAAGTCGAACCGCTACGTGAGTCACGTCAACCGCAGTGGCAAGAACGACCTGGAAATTCAGTTGCCTCTGTACATGTTGGGGCTGAACGCCACGAACGGCCGGTACTTCAGCATCGAGCAGGCGCAGAACCTGAAAGACGCCGCTGGCCCGCACGCCGAAAGCCCCAGGAAAAAGTACAAATGGTCAGCACACCGTGACGATGTCCTGGGGTTTCTGGAGGAAGTCGGGGAGGCGCTGGGCCGGGGAGACCTCGCGCCCAGTCCTGATGTGGATGGGAAAGCCTGCCAGTACTGTTCGTTCGCGGCGGTGTGCCGTCACACGGTCAGCCTTGATGCAGCAGAAGGAGGCATGGCATGACGACCTTCACTGCGGCGCAGTGGCAGGCGATCAGCGACCCGGGCAGCGTCGCCATCGCGGCGGGTGCGGGAAGCGGGAAAACGCGGGTGCTTGCCGAGCGCATCACGCATCTGCTCGCGCAGGGCGTGCATCCCGGACGCATTGTCGCGGTCACTTTCACCGAGGCGGCGGCGGCGGAGTTGCGTTCCAGGGTGGGCCGGTTCGTCGAGGAGCGCCTCAGGGCGGAGGGCGGGGCCTGGCTCAGGATTTCGGGGGAACTGCCAGCCATGACCATGGGCACCATTCACAGCCTGTGTGGCCGCATTGCGCGTGAACACCCGCTGGAAAGCGGCGCGTCTTTGACCTTCGAGGTGCTCGATCCCCTGATGGCGAAGCTGTGGCTGGATGACCACCTCGAAAGGGTGCTCTCAGAGTTGCCGCAAGACGTCCTGCTGGCCGTACCCGGAAAGATCAGGCGGGGGGCCATCGAGGCGCTCCTGAATGACCCCATTGCAGCGCAGCAAGCCCTGGGCGTTGCGCTCGAACATCTCTCCCTTTCGCCCCAGGAGCGGGCGGTGCGGGCCTGGGAGGCGGTGCAGCCAGCGTGGGTGGGGCTGCTGGGTGACCTGGCAGCCCTGGCCGGGCCGGGCACCGATGAACTGGAGCGCATCCGGCAGATGGTGGTCAGGACAGCCACTGGCGTGCCTGTCCTGAGCGACCGGTTGCGGGCGGTGCGCTCAGCCTTCGAAACGTACAAGGGCAGCATCGGGAAAGGCTGGGATAAGGATGCCAAGGCGGCCGTTCACGCGGCCCTGAAGGGGATTCGCACGCTGGCCCTGCGGGATGACCTGCTGGGGGAGGAAACACCCGATTCGGCGCGACACGAGGCGGCGCTGCGGGCGCTAGCCGTGATGTTTGGACACGTCACCGTGAGGTTTGCGGAACTCAAGGCCGAGCAGGGCGTCGCCACCTTCAATGACTTGGAGGTCTACGCCGCCCGCACCCTGGAGAGTGACGAGGTGCGCGAGTATTACGCCCGGCGCTGGACGCACCTGCTGATCGACGAGTCGCAGGACACCAACCCGGTGCAATGGCAGGTTCTGTCAGCGTTAATGGGAGACGGCGTGAACGTCACCGTGGTCGGGGATGAAAAGCAGGGCATTTACGGCTTCCGGCGGGCGGACATCCAGGTGATCCGGCAAGCCCGGGCCTTCGTGGCCGCGCGGGGGGGCAGCGTTATCCCGATGCACACCTCGTTCCGCACGCACGCCGCTCTGGTGGAGGCGGTCAACGCCTTTTTCGGCAGCCTGATGCGTGGCCCGGACGAACTGCGCCCCACCGCCACATCCTTTGAACCACTGATCGCACACCGGACGCAAGCGCCGTCGGAGAAGGCAAGTGTGGAAGTCCACGTCCTGCAAGGAGAGCAGGGGCTGCGCGAAGCGGAGGCAGCGTACCTCGCGCAGCGCATTCAGGCCCTGGTGCTGGGCGGGCAGGCGGTCTATGACCGGGAGACCGGGCAGCTCCGTGTTGTTCGGCTGGGTGACATCGCCTTCCTGTTCCGCGCCCGCACCGACCTTAAAGTCTACGAGGAGTTCCTGACCCTGGCGGGCATTCCGTACCAGGTGCTGGGCGGAGAGGGCCTGTTCCAGCGGCAGGAGGTGCAGGACGCCCTGCACCTGCTGCTGAGCGTGGATGACCCGCACCGCGACGTGTCGCTGGCAGCGGTGCTGCGCTCACCGCTGGTGCACCTCACCGATCAGGAACTGCTGGACGTGGCGGGTCTGCGCGGGCCAGGGGAGAGCCTGTGGCAGGCGGCGGGGCGCAGCGAGCACGCGGCTGTGCGCTCGGCCTGTACCCTGATTCACGACCTGCGGGAGCAGAGCGCCACCAGCAGCGTGGGGGCACTGCTGGCAGAAGCGGATCGGCGTACCGGCCTTTTTGCCGTTCACGCGGCCCAGCCGGACGGGGGCCGGCGGCACGCCAACCTGCGGCAGTTCCAGGCGCTGCTGCGCACCTGGGCCCTCGAAGGGCAGCGGGATCTCGCCAGCGTGGCCCTGAGGCTCCAGCAGATGCTGCGCCTTCAGGCACAGGCGGCCGAGGGCAGCAGCGCCAGTGAGCACGCCGTGAAACTGATGACCATTCACGGCAGCAAGGGGCTGGAGTTCCCGGTGGTGATCTACGCCGACGCGCTGCGGCAGGGGGGCGGCTTTCCCCCGGTGGTGCGCTTCGATCCAGAGGTGGGCGTGGCGCTGCGCCTCCCCAGGCTGGAAGGCGACCTGCCGGAGTGGGACGCGCTGGAAGTGGTCAGCAAGGAACGCGAACTGAGCGAGGACGAACGCCTGGCCTACGTGGCTTTCACCCGCGCCGCCGACCTGCTGATCCTGAGCGTCACAGCCAGGGACACCGGCGCGGCTCTGGAACGGGCCAGCACCTTCCTGCGCCACCTGCCGGACACGGGCGTGAGCCGGACGTACCTCGCGCCGGGTCAGGTGAGTGCCCCTGAACCCCTGGGCATGACCTTTGAGGTGCCGCGCCCGATTCTGCCTGTTCGCAGTGGGCCGGGCGTCGTGTTGCCCACCACCCTGCCGGTAACCAGCGTGGCGACCTACCTGACCTGTCCCCGGCGCTTCGCGTACCGGCACGTGGAGGGGAGATTGCCGCTGGCGGCCCTGTGGAGTGAACTGGGGGAACTTACCCGCCTGAACCCGGAAGGGCGCGTGGCCGGGCGTCAGATCGGCGACGCGGTGCATCTGGCCATGGAACATGGCTGGCGCGGGGAAGAACTGCTGTCGAAAGTGGCTTACCTGGCGCTGCCCGATCAGCAGCAGGTGGTCACCCTCGTCCAGTCGTTCAGTAAGCCGGTATACGTGGGTGTCAACACCCGTACCTACCAGCGCGAGAAGCCCATTCAGGTGCCGCTGGGTGGCATTCTCTTCGAGGGCGTGGTGGACGCCTTTGACGCCCTGGGCGGGCTGGTGCTGGATTACAAGACCGACCGCAGCATTTCCCCGGAGCACCACCTGCCGCAACTGTCGATCTATGCCCGGCACCTCGGCGCCTCTGAAGCGGCGCTGGTATACCTGCGGCACGATTACCTGCACCAGTTTTCAACGCAAGACCTGCACGAGGGCTTCGAGTGGGTCAGGGAGGCCGTGGACAACATGAACCAGAGACAGTTTGAGCCGGCACCCTCGCCCCAGAAGTGCCGCCTGTGCGAATTCCGCGGCGTGTGCGCCGCCGTGGTGAGCGCGTGAGTGCCCCGGCCACCAAGGCCCAGCGCGTGCGGGCCCTCCTGGAGTTGCTTGCCCGCGCAGAGTGCAGTCCCAGGGAGATCACCCAGCGCCTCCAGCTACCGGCGAACAAGCTGCGCAGCGTGCAGCGCGACCTGGGAGAACTGCTGAACGAGGGGGAGATCGAGCGGCTTCACAGCGGCAAATACCGCGTGCCCCCCAGGGGGGCCCTCTTTAACGCGGTGGAGGCGCTGGCGGTCTACTCGGCGGCGAGGATGCTCTACCACCATGCCAGCGAGTACAACGAGCACTACCTCAGCGCCCTGGAGAAGCTCACCACGCAACTGCCTCCCCCGGCCCGGCGGGTGGCGATGCTCGCCAATGAGGCCTACCGCAAGCGGCCCAATGCCACCACCTCGCGCACCTTCGAAATGGTGGCGCAGGCGTGGTTGCAGGGGCGGGTGCTGAAATGTGATTACCAGAGCCTCTCGAAGAAAACCCCCTCGAAGATGGAGCTGGTCATCTACTTCATCGAACTGGGGGCCAGGAACCGCGAGAGCTACGCCATCGGGGTCAACCGCCTCAAAGGCGGGGCCGACCCCTTCGTGTACCGGCTGTCGCGCATGAAGAATGCGGCGCTGCTGGACGAGGAATGCCACATTCCCGAGGACTTCCACCCGCTGAAATTCCTGTCGAACGCCTGGGGCGTGATGACCGGGCAGCCCACGCGGGTCGAACTGCACTTCACGCCTGAAGTGAAAGACAGGGTCGCGGAGACGCATTTCACGCCGGACGCCCAGGTGCGGGTGCTGAACAGCGGCCACACCCGGGTGGTCTTTACGGTAGGCGGCTGGCTGGAACTGGTGCACTGGGTGCTCGGCTGGGGCGGCGAGGTGGAGGTCATCGAACCCGAGGAACTGCGTCAGGCCGTGACGCAGGGCCACCAGCGGGGCGCAGGTGTATATGCTGAGGTGCAGCAAGGACAACGCCGAAATCACCCATAGGCTGAGGAAGCATCACGGCCTCACCGAAAGTGCCTGACGATTCCGCCCGTTTTCCCGCCGACCTGTGTATCGACGACACACCTGAGCGATTGAGCGACACGGGAGTGTCGGGCGGCGCCATGATTCAACGCTGGGATTCAACCGTTCTTGCGTTCTCAGTCAGCAGATTTTCCTTCTACTCGCCCCTTCAGTACACGGGCAAACTCATCGCGCTGATCCTGCGTGACCGCAAGCATGGCGTCCTCCATCAGTGCCACCACGTCGAGTTGTTCATCAAGGAGAGCGCGGCGCACTCCGTCCAGCAGAGTGATTGGAATCCGGTTGCGGTAAAACAGGTTGAGACGACGCACTGCCTTCTCTGCCGCTTGCTCCGGATTTAGCCCGGTAAATTCTGAGGTGATACTTGGTGCTTCGAGCATCGGCTCCATCCGCGAGGCTTTGACCACAACCTCGCCTGGCTTCACAGGGCTGGCAGGGTAGGGATAATCGTCTGGATGCGTCAGGAGGTGCATCAGGGCTGCCGCTTTGGTCTTCTTGATGACAATCACCCCGCTTTTCACCAGTGTGTCGAAGCGGTTCATGCTGTCTGTCAGGAAGGTTCGGTCGTGCTGTTTCATGAGTTTACGCACGGTTCCATCGGCGACGCCGTAACTGGCCAGGCGGGCAGCCACCTGTGGATCCATCGGCGTGAACTCAGGGACAAACTCGTAACGGATCATCTGTTGACGTCCCCTTCCGGTCACATCAACAGATTTCAGGTACCCGCGCTCAATCAGTTCAGTGTGAGGAGCCTGCAAGGAGCGGCGGATGTTGCCCGGCACTGAGGAAGGGATCTTACACTGGTCGGCCCAGGCAATCAGGTTGACGTCCAGGACGTTCAGCGGCTTGTCCGGGTTGGCCGGGTTGTAGCGGGCACCGTCGAGAATGCGGTAGAGCGCCCGGGTGCGTGGCCTGGAGAGGGAGAGCATGAACACGGTGTCCAGGGGCTTGATATACCCGCCCCGGATGCTGGCGACGATGGCGTCGGCGAGGCGTCCGGCGATGATGGTGCGCTCATCAAAGGCCCCGGCGCCATCGGCGCTCGAAAAGTCGAGGGACTCGATGAAGTGGAATTTGGCGTGCGTCCAGCGGCCCTTGGGATGGTCACGCCAGCCTCCACTCACGCTGAAGGAGGACGTGTGCAGTCTCTCCAGCGAGGTTCGCAGCAGACCGTGATACTTGCCAGTGTTGTGCCAGCCGCACAGTTTCAGGAGGGTAGTGGCACTCACAGCGAAGCGCCCATCTTCCGGTTCGCCAGACTCGATGTACAGGTTGAGCAAAGCGGAGGAAACGTCGCTATCCAGACCGTGCGGCACGGCATACTTCGGCAGTGCCTCACAGCGCACCCGGACGATGCGTCCCTCCGCCTCGAAGTTCACGTCCCACTCGGTCTCCTCAGCCTGATCCAGGGCCGAGATGAGGTTGAGGCGGGACAGATTGAGTTCATCGAAGCGGCTGAGCGCGTTGGTCACGGACTGTTCTCCTTGATTGATGATTTTACTTTGTTTGAATAAAGATATTGATTAAATAATTGATGATCATCATCAAGGGACTGAGTCAGTTGCTGAGTGAGACGGACTTTTCCGACCGAATCGCTCAGGTGTGTCGCTATCAATCGCTCAGGTGTGTCGTCGTAAAAAGAGCTTAATCGCTCAGGTGTGTCGTTCGGCACACCGGAAACCGCTCAAGTGTGTCGTCGCGTATCGCTCAGGTGTGTCGTCCATAACCACTCAGGTGTGTCGTTCGGTACACCTGAAACCGCTCAGGTGTGTCGTCGGTAGAAGAGGCAAATTTGCTATTCAATCGCTCAGGTATGTCGTCGGATTTTTGGCTTAATCGCTCAGGTGTGTCGTCATGAAAATGGTAAATCACTCAGGTGTGTCGTCGGCGCATGCTGAGACCAAATTCAACTGCCCTCAGTACACCAGACGTAACGCTGGGACTAATGGTCTACGCCATTCCTGCTATGGCGCAGTGCTGGTCGGCGACCCTATGCTCTTCAGGCTCTTTCAGTTCCAACCCCAATGAGGTGAAGTATGACCCGTGCCCGCAAGACCCAGACCACTGACCAGAGGCAGCGCATGACCGTGACCAGCGGCCTGAAGGAACTCAAGCTGCTGAACAAGCGCATCACTACCCGCATCGAGCACCTGAAAGCCATTCGCACGCGGCGTTCCAGCATGGACGTGGTGGCCGGCGTGAACAAAAAGGACTTCGAGCAGGCCGCCCGGGAAGGGATGCAGGCGATTCAGGCACTGCTGGCGCGCCGGGATGCCATCAAGGCCGAGATCGTGCGCTCGAATGCCCAGAGCACCGTCGACATCGGTGGCCAGCAGATGACGGTGGCCGCGGCCATCGAGCGCAAACGCGCCCTGGAAGCCCAGCGCAGAGGTCGCCGCCGCGACGAGGACTTCGTGCCCACCCAGGAAACGCTGGTGGCCCATCTGCGCAGTCAGTATGCCCAGGCGATCACGGAGGAAGCCAACCTGACAGCCGTAATGGAGTCCGAACGCGAGATGCGGGTGAACGCCTTCCTGAACCAGGATCGCAGCAAGAGCAGCCAGAAGGACAGCGCGGCCCTGGACACGAAAGTGGTTGAGGAAGCCTACCGCGCCGCCAATACCCCGGTGATCGACGACCCGCTGGAACTGCTGAAGAAACTGGAGGGCCTGGAAGAAGAAGTCGAAGTGTTCGCCAGCGAGGTGGATCGCGTGCTGGATGAACACAATGCCACCACGTATATCGAGGTGCCCGCGTCGAACTAAACTGAGGGTGGGGTTGTCCGGGTGAAGTGCAGATGAACACCTTCTCGAGCCTTTCGCCGACAAAGCGAAAAATACTTGGACGGTCTCAAAAACCGAAATTGGAAGGATTCAGGACGCAGGATTCAGCGGTCAGGAATCAGTGCTCAGGCGCAGAAGGACTCAAGGGAGCAGGACGCAGGACTCGATCAAATCCTGGGACAGGGTTGCCCGCGAACGTGGGCAGGGAGGCTCGCGAAGCTCCCGGTCTGAACACCCCCAGGCTGCCCGGCCAGCCCCACCAGCAGCCCCGCTCAAGAAGCGGGGCTTTTTTGTTGTGGGTGGTGTCGGTGATCAGGAGAAGGAGGCGAGGTCAGGGCAAAGCCCTCAATAGACCTTGACAGTTTCTGTTGTCAGCAATCTGCTAACCTCGCAACATGATTGATGTCCCCCCGGCCTGGTCAGGCGGGATTGACGACCTGGTGCTGGAAGCCAACCGCTGGCTGAGCGTCCTGTTGCCTGAAGACCGTGCCCAGCGTCCCAAGGACGAGGTGAACCCCAGACTGGTGCGGCATTACACCACCCAGGGGCTGCTCCCTGCCGCGGGGCGGGAAGGACGCGACGCCCGCTATACCCGCCTTCACCTGCTGGCCCTGCTGGCGCTGCGCCGGTTAATGGCCGATGGCCTGAGTGGCAAGGCCCTCTACGCGGCCTTGCGTGACAAGTCGGACGCTGAACTGGAGAATCTGGCTGTGCAAGGGAGCGGTTCTGTCCAGGGGCTGGCCCTGGACGAGGAGAGCGAATCAGTCAAGGATGATGCCCTCTCGTACCTGCGCCGACTGAAGGACGGCACCAAGTCTGGAAACAGTTCGGCGTACGACCTGGTGCCGGCGACGAAACCGGCCCCCTCCGCCGCTGCGCCGAAACTGGGGGTTGAGAGGCTGAACAACTCATCCCCGTCTACCAGGAAGCGTGGGCCCCAGAAGGTGTTCCGGGCGGTGCTGCGCCCGGGCCTCGAGGTGCTGGTAGGCGAGCATTTTCGCTATCCCAGCAACGAGGAGGAGTGGGACAGACTGTTCGCCGAACTCCGGGCGTCATTTATTGACATGCAGTCCTCCTGAGATGGAGGGCAGTCAGTGTCGCGCCTCCACAGGAGAATAAACACATCAGGCAGAAGTGACATCCTGAATTGTTGACAATGGAAACTGTTGATGTATTATCTGGGTACAGACTCAGGTCTCCCCAGACCATCCTGCAAAAGCGCCACCAGTACGCTGCTGGTGGGTCACCCTGCTCACACCTCTGGAGGCCCTTATGCAAGACCAGCCCCTGCTCCCCCGCATCGAACTGCTGCCCCTGAAAGCCGCCCTGCCCGCCGGACAGGACAGTGAACTCACGGTACTCGCCCGTCTTTCCCCGGCCCAGCCGGTGGACACCAGCGGCCCACGTCCCCCTCTGAACCTTGCGTTGGTCATTGACCGCAGCGGCAGCATGAGTGGTCACCCGCTCGCTATGGCCCGCCAGGCCGCCCAGGCCGGGATTCGTCTGCTGGAGCCTCATGATCGGGTGAGCGTCGTCATTTTTGACGACGAGGTGGAAACCCTGATTCCCTCACAGCAGGTGACCGATCCCGAGAAGCTGTGCTGTGAGATCGAACGCATTACCAGCGGCGGTTCCACGGCCCTGCATGCTGGTTGGCTGGACGGGGCGATGCAGGTGGCCCAGTTCACTGACCAGCGTGCCCTGAACCGCGTGCTGCTGCTGAGTGACGGTCAGGCCAACCAGGGAAAACGGCACATCAGTGAAATTGTCCCCGATGTGCGTGGACTGACCGCCCGTCAGGTCAGTACCAGCACCATGGGCCTGGGACGCCATTACGACGAAGACCTGCTGCGCGGTATGGCCGAGGCCGGAGACGGCAACTTCGAGCACATCGAGCACGCCAGTCAACTGCCCGGGTTCTTTGAGACGGAATTTCACGGGATGAGCCGCACCACTGGGCATACGGTCTCGCTGGGGATTGAGCCGAACCCTGAAGTGGGGAGTCTGCGTACCGAAATTCTGAATGACCTCCAGATGAACGACCTGCGCCGCGCTCAACTGCCCAACCTCATTGCCGGTCGTCCCCTCGAGGTGGTGTTCACGCTGCAGGTGCCCGCCCAGGCTGAGCAGGCTGAGCAGGGCGTCCTGCGCGTGCGGCTGGCCTGGACGGGTCGTGATGGGATTCGCCGCAAGCAGCGTGCGCAGTTGAACATGCCGGTTCTGCCCGGTGAGCAGTTCGATGCACTGACTGAAAATGCTGACGTGCGTGTGGCGCTGGAAGTGCAACTGAACGCCAAAGCCAAGCGTGACGCCGTTCACCTGATGGACAGGGGAGACTACGCTGGTTCGCAGCGCGTGCTGAGGAACCGGCAGGACGTTTACGCCGCCCATGCCCCCATGGCCCCGGCCCCGGTCAGAGAACAGGAACTGGCGGAAATGTCTGAACTGATCGATGGCCTGATGGAAGACCGCCAACTGACGCGCAAACGCGCGGCCAGCCAGAACTACAACCGCAGCCGCAGCAAATGAGGCATTGGCATGGAAGAAACGTCTGGCCTCTTTCACATTGACGGCTACGCTTTCCTCCTCGCCACTGGCTGGTCTTCACGTCTTATGAACCGGAGCATGAAACAGTATTGAAGACCCCGGGCAGGGAGTTCGAGGTGACGTTTGAGTCTCCGGTCTGCACCCTGCGTGCGGTGGCCAGATGTACCGCTACTCGTCCAGAGGGGATCTTCCAGCTTCGTCTGAAATCTGATTTCCCAGAATTCGAGTAAATCCTCGAAGGATCGCGTCAGTCAATGACGCGATCCTGGTTTTTCCGGATGTCAGTCCATGGCGTTCGTTCGCGGGAAGCTGAAGGTAAGGAGGCCACACCATGCGCGACATCACGATTACCGCCCACGCCATCCACCGCTACCTCGAACGTTTTGCAGGCAACCTCAGCCCCCGGGCAGCCAACGCCCGGCTTCGCAAACTCCTGTCCAGGGCGCGTTTCCTGCACGTATGTGCCGGTAAAGCCCGGCTGTATGCACTGGGTGACATGCGCTTCGTGGTGGATCAGGGCGCCCTGGTGACGGTCTACCGCCCGACCTACAAGGATGCGGGTCAGATCGAGGATTTCTGGTGCTTAGCCTGACAGGGTTCGCTCGCTACGGCAGCACTCAGTAATAAAGTGGGCAGAACCTATGGCGGAAAAAACGAAGGTCATTCTCGCGGCAGAGGCAAATCAGGCGCCGATACTGGCAGTGACTCCGGTCAGGTTCAAAGAGGTTGGAAAACTTCCTGAAGCCATGTTCGCTGAGCAGCAGGACACCTTAATCACCACAGTGTTGCGCTGGGTGAATTCTGGTGGAGGAACCCTGGTGACAAGAGAGGCCTGGCGGCTGGTCTGATCGTCGATCGTTCCTTGCTGGCTGGAGTTAAAAGGTCGCCTGCACAGTACCGTGGACTTACTGGTGGGAAGATGATTGTGCATGCCAGGTTCAGGTCGGTGCATGGGGCTAAGCTGGCCTCCGTCTCCCAGGCCACGGTTGAGGTGGCGACCATTGTCACGGCCAGCGCGCACCTCCAGGAACTTGGGCAGCAACTTAACCAGGTCAATGCCCCCAGGATCAGCTTGACGATCAGCAGCTTGGGCGTTCTTAAAGCCTGCAGGCCTCCCGGGAGCTGCTCCTCACAAAGGAGACCAAGCTGCTGGCCAGGACTGAACTTGAGCCGGAAGCCTAGTACCTGTACTGCCAGAAAGGGCTGTCTATGGCCGGGGCCAGAGTTTGCGGTGAGAGTAAGCCGGCTTTGGTCAGTCGCTACAGCCGAAGTGTTCCACAATGCGTACTGGTGATGTCATGAAAGTAAGGATCTACCGTGCACAGCCGAGAGAGCAGAGGCGACCTGCCCCATGCGCCATGCGCCGGCCAGTCAATGGCTGGCACCGCCCGCGATGGTCACAACGTCAACGGTTGACGCGCTGGGCAGGCATGCTGGCACTATGGTTGTCCTCCCGCTGCCCATACCACTGGAGTTGCCACTGATGGGCCGCTACCAGAGCCTCACGAACGAGCATTTCCTTCTTTCAGAAAGTACGCAGGTGACGGCGGAAAGGCTGGCGGGAGCCAGCTGGACTGATTTGCGCCTGCAGGCTCGGGAAGGGCGGCTGTTCGGGCCGGGCAGCGCCAGCAGCCACTGCTGGCCGCAGGGCCGCCTGCCGGTAGTTCTCGAGGAGGTCACTGGGGATTCCAGCATGCGCGCTGAGCGTCGCCAGCGCCTGGTTCCAGCGCTCACTGATCTCTGCCCAGCGCGCCAGGGCGCGGAACCGCGCCGGTTCGCTCGGCTCGCCCGCTGGGTAGCAACTCGCAAGGCCTTGCGGGCGGCTTTGGGATCCTGCAGAAGTGTTCTGATCACCTCCACTCGGATGCGCCCCGGAACGGCCAGCACCAGCTCCATCGGCAATTCGGCTAACACCCGGCTCAGGTATTCAGCCAGCCAGGCGTCCGCTTCGGTCTCGGTCAGCACCATGAAGCCCAGACCAGCCCCGCTCTCCACCGGATGTTCACGGGCAATGCGCCCACACAGGCTATGAATGGTGCTGACCTGCATCAGGGCCAGTTCCGCCAGGACGCTCTGCCACGTCCCAGGATTCTCCTCGGTGCGCCGTTCCACGTACTGCAGAATGCGTTCACGCAGTTCCGCCGCAGCCGCCTCGGTGGAAGTCACCGCGGCGAAGGAAGCTGGGGAAACACCCAGGTCAATCAGGTTTACCACGCGCTCGGCCAGCACGCGCGTCTTCCCGTTCCCCGCCCCGGCAGAGATCGCCACGCTGCCCGGGAAGTGAATGGCCTGAGCCTGCTCCGGGGTAAAACGGTCTCTGCTTATCTGTTCTGTCATAACGTCACCATGCCCCGGTTCCGGCAGGCCGCTTTCAGGTGGCAGAAGGTGCACACCTTGCGCTTGATATCTGGGTTGGGCGCGACGTCTCCCTGCGCCAGGGCTTCCCCGAGCTCCTGCAGGAATGCCTTCATCTGCTCCTGATGGATGTCCCACTTGTATCTCCGCCGCGAACCTTCGGCAGATGTACCGGCTCCCTGCAGCACTTCGGCCTTTTGCACGCTCAGGTGGCCTCCCTGCGCTGCCCCGAGGGCCAGCATGTACAGGGGCAGCTGAATGTCCAGATTGGCGACGCCGCCCTGCACTACCTTACTGATAGTGGACTGATTCAGAAGAGTGCTGGGTTGCGAGGCGTCCGATGGACTCGGAGGTGAGGCATGCCCTACGGTCGCCACTCACCGGTTCCTCAACCCACACCTGACGAGCGTGCCCTCTTGGAGGCTCTCGGGCGACGACGCCAGACCCCGCGAGGTCTGGCCACCCGGGCCCGGATTATCCTGCTCAGCGCAGACCACCCGCAGTGAACCCTGGGGGAGATCGGTCAGCGGGTCGGGTTATGCGACGACACCGTGGGTGTCTGGCGCCGACGGTTCATCCAAGCGGGGATCGATGGGCTCAGTGACGCGCCGAAAAGTGGGGCACCGCGTTCTATTCATGATCAGCAGGTTGAGCAGGTGATGCGCCTGACCCTGGACACCCTGCCAGCAGATGCGACGCATTGGACGACCCGGAGCATGGCCAGGGCCAGCGGACTCACACAGAGCGCGGTGTATCGCATCTGGCGGGCCTTCGGTTTGCGGCCCCACCTGACCTCCTCGTTTCAACTCTCCAAGGATCCGCTGCCGATTGAAAAAGTTCGCGACATCGTGGGCCTGTACCTGTCGCCCCCGGATCGGGCGTTGGTACTGTGTGTCGATGAGAAGCCGCAGATTCAGGCCCTGGAACGTGGCCGAGCCACGTTCCCCATGCAGCCGGGTCAGGAGAAACGCACCGGGCACACCTCCATCCGGCATGGCACCACCACGTTGATTGCGGCACTTGACGCCAAGGTTGGAGAGGTGATTGGCCGCTGCTACCCCCGACACCGGACGGTGGAGTTTCTGGACTTCCTCGAGGAGATCGATCGGCGAGTTCCGAAGGAACTCGCGGTGCACGTCATTCTCGATAACTACATTACGCACAAGACGAAAGCAGTCCAGGGCTGGCTGGTGCAGCACCCGCGGTACATTCCATTTCACGCCGACGAGCGGGTCGTGGCTGAACCTGGTGGAGTCGTGGTTTGCGCTACTGAGTCGTCGACGGCTGCGCCGCGGAGATTTTCATTCCAAGGATGAGCTCGAACGGGCCATCGAGGCATTCATCGCCGAGAACAACGACCATCCGCAGCCGTTCGTGTGGAAACGGTCTGCGGATGACATCCTGGACAGCATTCGCCGCTTCTGCCTGCCCTATATCAAGACGACAATTTCCCAAGGTTCTTCTGAATCAGTCCACTTAGCAGTTCACGGGCAAGCTGGGTGAGCGTCAAGGCCTTGCCCGAACCGCGCAGGGCCGGGCGCGATACGCGCCCGGCCTAGACGTTCGGAACAATCAACTGTGCGGATGGCGTGAATTGACCTACCACAGCCGCCAGTCGCACGCTCGCGCTGGGATGCAGCAGCAGCTGACGGGTCACAGGCTCCCCGCAGGGGTTAGACCGCGAGGCACCACAGGTCTTCACCTGCCTCCACCACGCGGTACGTCTGGCGGTAAACGGTTACCAGCACACCGTCCTGAATCACGAAGCGCATGTTCCCCAGGGAGTAGGTGCGGGCCTGACCGGCGCACATGCCAACAAAGCGGCTGCGGTTCACGAGCCTCTTGAGTCTGTCCCGGGCCCGTTCCTAGCTGAGGTTGCCCGCACGTTCCTGAAAGCGTTCGACGGCGTGTGCACTGAGCATTACGTTATTCATGCATTGCCCTCCTGACATCAGTGTCACGATCGGGGCTGACAGGGGCTGACGGGAGGTTTCTCCACCGCCGCGCGTCACTCAGTGACGTTGCTCCTGCCAGGCCGGTCAGGTCTGATTTTCAGGCCTGCAGACGGTGGACATCACGCCCATGGCGCGTTCCGGCTCCCCGCCCACTTCCGAGGCATTGAAGGTCATGCCGTGGTGGGTGACGCCAAGGGTGAACTCGACCCGGCCAGGTTCCGTGACCACCAGCTTCAGGAAGTAGTGGGGCCCAAAGGTGAGGCTGAGGCTCTGGATCTGCCCGGCGGCATGGCGTTTGATTCGTGACCTTTCAAACGTTCCTGTTGATCATTCATACTGCGGTTCCCTGTGCAGGTGTCTGGGTCAACTCTCCCAGGTCAAGGTCGTACCAGCCCAGCTCACTTACGCCGGGAATCGGCTGCACACCTTCCACCGGAACAACCGTGAACGAGGTGTCCCAGCGACTGTCGGTAATCAGCCGTCCCTTGTAATGCAGGCCTTTGCGAGGGTGGTAGTAGAGATCCTGAATGTTCATCTCGCGGTTGTCGTGTAGAACGCAGATGCCCTGCGATCCAGGCACGATGACCTGCACCAGTTCCCCGGGTGGTGGCGTTTCAGGCTGTGACTGACTCCAGGCTGGGATGTGCGGAGTGAGCTGGCTGGCCCGGTACAGGTCGGTGAGCGCCCCGGCGAACTGCGCCGCTGCGTCGCGTTCCGCGCCCGTTTCTGCCTGCTGGCAGGTGAACTGCGCGAGTTGGGCCGCGGTACCGAGTACTTTTTCCAGCACGCCGTCTTCCATCAAGCGGGCTGACAGGCGCAGGCTGCCGTAGGTCTGGTCGTACACGACCAGCACGTAGGCTCCCTTGTCGAGGCCCGGCTGGCTGAGGCGCAGGCGGTCGGCCGTGATGCCGATGTCACGGCGCTCGAAAGGCACTTCGATCCCGAACGCTTCCAAGATCAGGTCGGCCAGGCGTTGCCGCTGCAAGTCCGCTTGCAGCAGCGGATGGTGCAGCACCACGCCGGTACTGTAGAAGTTGCGCGTGAACTGCGAGTGCTGGAAGTAGATGCCAGTCTGGTGAGCGTCCAGCGGGTACGGGCTGGAAAACTCGTTGTTCCCACGCCGCTCGCTGAATCCGATGACCTTTTCCGCGATCATCACGTCGCAGTCCACCAGCGTGAGCAGACCGCGGCACTCGGCCCGCGTGACACTCTCCGGTTCCAGGTTTGGGTACGCCAGGGTGGGCAGGCAGATGGGTTTGGTCGAGTAGCGTTTCTCCGGGCGGGCCTGCACTCTGCGGGACACGGGATGCACCTTGGTGATGCGGAAAGCGCGGGTCATGTACAGGTACACCGCCCCCGGGTAAGCCTCACGCATCACCTGCGAATATGACAGCGAGCCGAGTTCGAAGGGTTCGTTGTTGTGCCGCACCTCGACCTGGAAGCTGCTCTCCACGTCCCGCAGCGGGAAGGCATGATGGGGATCTTCGCCCGCCTGGGTTTTGAGACTCTGCATGGTCTGCGGGAGCGTGCCCGAGCGTTCTCTGGCCACGATGTCGAGAAAACCGGCTGGCCATTCGATCGGCGTGGTGAAGTCAGTCTCCACATCCCGCCTCTGCACTGTCAGGAGCGATTCATGCTCCCCTCCGCTCTGAGCCAGGCAGAGCGCGTGAATACACTGAATGTTGGGGTTTTCCAGGTACAGGGCGCTGGTCGCCGGGGGACGGTTCAGGACATCTTCAGGTTGCTGGAACAGGATGTCGTCGGTAGGCGAACCTGTGTGCAGGATGAATACCCGGCCCGGTTTGCGCCGCCCGACGCGACCGATCCGTTGGTAGAAACTGGTGCTGGAGGTGGGAACGCCCACCAGCACCACCGCGTCCAGGTAAGGAATATCCATCCCGAGTTCCAGCGCGCTGGTGGAAATCACGCCGTCCAGTTGCCCCTCGCTCAGGCGGCGCTGAATCTCGTCGCGGTCACGCGCTTCGTACCCGCTGCGGTAGGGCAGCACTTTCAGGCGTGCGAGTGTGGAATCGTCGCGCAGATTGACTTCCTCGGCATTTTCTTCGGAATCTTCTGCCTGCGGGTCGTTCTGGCGGGCCACGATGCTGGCAAGGTTCTCGGTCTGCTTGCGGGAATCGGTGAAGCACAGGAACTTGACGCCTGCCTGGGACAGCCTCCGTAGCAGGTTAGATGCCCCGCTCAGCAGGTCCTTCACGCCGCCCTGGGGTTTCAGGAAATGCAGGCTGACGCCCGCCTTGGGTGATCCGTCTTCAGCAGGGCCGATGACCGTGAAATCGCGTCCAAACAGGAGACGCAGGTGCTCGGCTGGATCGGCCAGGGTGGCCGAGGCACACACGAACTGCAGCCGTTTGCGGCTGAGGGTCTTCGAGGCGTGCTCGAAGCGCCTCATCAGGTAGGCCGCGTTGCTGCCGAACACGCCGGTGAAGGTGTGCACCTCGTCGGCGATGATCAGGCGCACATCTCGCACGAACTGGGCCACGGCACGCTTGGCCAGGTTCGAGAGTAACCAGGCATGCATCACGTCCGGTGTGAGAATCACCACCCGGCAGTCCCGCAAGATCTCCTCACGCTGCTGGACGTTGACACTCCCGTCTATACGGCCCACCCGCGCGCTGATGTTGGCTTCGCGCAGGGCCTCACGCCAGCGCTGTTCCTGCTCAGCCCCGAGGGCTTTCTGGGGGTAGAGCACGATCACCTTGCCGCCAGGCAGGGTCGTCAGCAGTTCCATAGCCGCCAGGTGGAAGCACAGCGTTTTGCCGCTGGCGGTGCCGGTCGTCACCGCAAAACTCTCGAAATCGGACGCCAGCACCGCGGCCTGCGCCTGATGCCGGTAGATCCCCTGCGGGTAGGTGCGGGCCAGATAACGCCTGACTTCCTCACTGCAGGGCAGGTCGGTGGTGGCGACGCGCCGGGCCGGTCGCGCTGGAAGTTGAATCTCCGCTTGCTGCTGCCAACCGGCGCGTTCTACCACCTGCTGGATGTCCGTCGATTCGAGTGGGGTCATAGGGTGCCTCCGTGGCTTTACTCTGCGCGGGTCGCCCGTCACCGGTTGACACGGGGGATGGGGGATGAGCAGCGTCATTCATTGACGCGGAAGGTAAGCAAAATGAAATTCGTGTGAGGATAGTATCTTCGCGATTCCATCACGATCCTGACGAACGCCTCCATGAAGATCCGGGAACCTCGGTTATGCTCAAAAAAATGACGTCCAAACCCACCACTTCAAAAACGAACCGCCGCGCGGGATCGGTGCACACCAGCCGCACCATCATGGTTGATAACCTGCAGGCAGTTCTGACCTACACCACTAACGGAATCTTGAATTCGGAAGAGCTTAAAAAAGCGGTCGTGGACGACAACCTCCTCGGCAAGAAGACGGAACGCACCCGCCTGCGCAGCTGGCGCTACCTGAACAGCACTTACCGGCTGGATGATCCCGACCTGGCTGTGTCTGGATTCTTGAAGCTCTGGGAACAGTTTCCTGAGGCCCAGAACCAACTGGCCCTTCTGCGAGCCTTCCCGGGGGATCCCTTACTCCAGCTCAGTGCCGGGTGGATGGGCACACTGCCCATCGGTCAGAACGTGGGCTGGCCTGAGCTGGCGGAATTCCTGAAGAAGGAAGGAGTGAAATACAGCGAAAAGACGATGGGCAGCATCGCACGAAATCTCCTGTCCAGCTGGGCGCAGGTGGGCTGGCTTTCCGGCAAAGTGGCCAAAAAGCGGTTGCAGGTCACCTGGCACCCTGCCGCCATCACGTCCCTGCTTTTTCAGGAATACCGCCAGGGGGCCAGGGGGCTGGGGCTGTACGAGAGTAAGACCGCAAAAGCACTGGGCCTGGCGCCTGAGCAATTGGACACCCTCGCCAGCGAGGCCGGTCGGCTTGGAATGCTGAATTACCATCGCCTGGACGACGTCCTTGAGATCACCTTTCCAAAACTCGTGGAGGCTCCATGAGCCAGACGACCCAATTGTTCGAACGGTACAGACAGCAACTCCAACTGCCCCAGAACCCGTACCTCTCGCCCGCCGAGCGCATCTGGATCGCGGTACACGACCCGGCGGAAGAACGCCGTATCCGGGGCAATATCCGCGAGTTCGCGCTGGTCACCCAGCAGCAGAACCTGGAATGGAGTCATTTCGATCTGACCCCACACTTCGCCCGCTGGATGCTTGAGCACCCGTACCACGAGGCGTATTTCGCTGAACCGGAACTGCTCAAAGGGGCCTTACAGGGGTTCGAGAATGTCCTGCTGGACGCCCTGCAGGCTGAGATGGCAAGACTCTCCCCCCAGAGTGTCCTGGCTGTCACCGGGGCCGGAACCCTCTACGGCCTGACTCGCATTTCCACCGTCATTGAACGCGCTGCCCCCAGCCTCCGTGGCCGCATGCTGCTGTTTTTCCCGGGCAGCCTCGAAGGCCACAATTACCGCCTGCTCAACGCCCGCGACGGCTGGAATTACCATTCCGTGCCTCTGCTTCCCTGAAGGAGATCCACCTTGCAAAACGCTGAACTTTTTGCCCGCGATCCACGTCATTTCAACATTCCGAATAGCGGCGTCACCATGCTCAGCACGCCTGTCAACGACGCGCAGTGGCAGGTACTGAAGTGGGAGTTGGAAAGCTTCGTCTGTGAAGGTCAGTACGCCCGCGGTCTGGAACGGCTGCTGAGAACGTACCTGCAACGGGTGGGCGAATCCGATCAGCCGGGGTGGTGGATCAGCGGGTTTTACGGTTCCGGGAAATCGCACCTGGTGCGGGTACTGGAGCACCTCTGGACGAACACCCGCTTCCCGGACGGCAGCCTGGCCAGGGATCTGGTACACCTGCCCGCTGACATCACGAATCTGCTGCGGGAACTGGACGCCGAGGGCAAACGTGAGGGGGGGCTGTGGGCCGCTTCGGGAACGCTGGGTGCGGGTGCGGGTGACGCTGTCCGCCTGGCATTTGCGTCGATCCTCTTCCGGGCCGCGGGTTTACCCTCGCAGTATCAGCAGGCGCGACTGGTGCTCTGGTTGATGCAGAAGGGCGTCCTGGAAAACGTACGCCGGGTGATCGATGCCTCCAACGAAACCTGGGCCTTCGCACTGGAGAATATGTACCTTTCTGTGCCGCTGGCCACAGCCATCAAGGATGCGGTGCCCGGATTCAGTTCCGAGTCTGAAGTCCGTACCCTGTTCAAGGAGCAGTTCCGCCAGCCCAGTGACCTGAGCGATGAGGAAGTGCTGACGGTAGCGGAAGAAGTGATAGCGCTGCAGAGTCATAAGCCCGGCAAACTGCCGTGCACGCTGGTCATTCTCGATGAAGTGCAGCAATTCGTGGCCGGGGCAGACAACCGCATCGACCAGGTGGCCCGCCTGGCGGAAAGCGTCACCAAGCGTTTCGGCGGGAAACTGCTGCTGGTCGCCACCGGGCAGTCGGCGATGGGAGCCACACCACAGCTGTCGAAGATCAAAGACCGCTTTCCGATGGCGGTCGAATTGAGCAGCGCAGACGTAGATCAGGTGGTGCGTCAGGTGCTCCTGCGAAAAAATCCCACCCACGCGGGCGAGTTGAATACGTTACTCGATCAGGCCAGCGGTGAGATCAACCGCCACCTGAAAGACAGCCCGCGCCTGAAACGGCAGGCGAGTGACGACCAGATTCTGGCCGCCGATTACCCGATCCTGCCCAGCCGCCGCCGCCTATGGGAGGAATTCATCCGGAGTATCGACCGGGTCGGGGGTAGCGGTCAGTTGCGCAGCCAACTGCGCATCACCCATGAAGCGAACCAGGCTGTGGCTGGCAAAGTGGCCGGGCACGTCGTTGGCACCGATTTTGTCTACCAGACTTTAGAAGCCAACATGCTGAATACCGGGGCGCTGCTCCCCGACCTCTCCACCCAGATCAAGAAACTGGCCCTGGGCAACCATGGCCCTCTGAAAGAGCGGATCGCCCAGGTGCTCTTCATCATCTCGCGCCTCGATCCTGGCCTCGGCGTCAAGGCCACCGAGAGCGTCATCGCCGACCTGTTGGTGGAAAACCTGAATGAAGGCAGCAGCGGCCTGCGCGCCCAGTTGACCGGCGTCCTGGCGGAACTGGTGGAGTCCGGGCAGGTGATGCAGCACGACAACGAGTACCGGCTCCAGACCCGCGAGGGGGCAGAGTGGGAGGGGGCCTTCCGGACAGCGTTTAACCGCTTCCTGGGTGACGAGGTGGCTCAACTTCAGAAACGCGACGATCAACTCAAGAAGGCGGTGGAAGCGAGTTTCAAGCGGCACCTCACCTTCACGCAGGGCGAGAGCCGCACCGCCCGTAAAGGCGAGATCTACTACTCCGCCCCACCGACAGAGACCACCACCATTCCCATCTGGGTGCGCCGCGGCTGGGACGAAACGCAGCCGCAGGTTCGGCAGGACGCGTTAAATGTCGGGAATGAGAGTCCAGTGGTGTACGTCTACCTGCCGGAACCGGATCGCCAGGCCCTGAAAACCCAGGTCTCCACCCTCCTCGCCGCCTCGGAAGTGCTGACCATGCGGCCCAACCCGACCACGCCCGGCGCACGGGAGGCGCAGCAGGCCATGCAGACGCGGCGCAACAACGCGCAGGCGGAAGTCGAGCGACTGATCGCGCAGATGGTGGGAGGAGCGCGGGTCATTCAGGGGGGCGGTCAGGAAGTGGACGGCAACCTATCTGAAGCGTTGCCCAGGGCGCTCAATGCCTCCACGACCCGCCTGTACTCACAATTCAAGCCTGGCGATCAGGCCAGATGGGGAACGGTGCTGACCCAGGCGCGACAGGCCAACGCGAGCGCACTGGACGCCATCAACCACAGCGCCGAACCGGTCAAGCACCCGGTGCTGCAAGCGGTGCTTTCCGAGATTGGGTCTGGTAAGAAAGGCACGGATCTGCGCAGGAAGTTTACCGGCGTGCCGTACGGCTGGCCGCAGGACGCAGTGGACAGCGCCCTGGTCATGTTGACCCTGCTGGGGAACGTGACGGCTTCCGTGAACGGCAGCGAAGTCACCGCCAAGCAGCTTGATGCGGGCACGCTCGGCAAGGCCGATTTCCGCACCGTGAACGAGCCCCTCACCAAGGGACAGTTGCTGGCGGTGCGTGGGGTGTACACCGACCTCGGCATGAAGGTGGACAGCGGTCAAGAAAGTGCCATGGCCAGTACCTACGTCAGCCGCCTCAAGGACAAGGTACAGGCTTCCGGGGGTGATGCGCCCCTTCCCGATCGTCTGGAGCAGGGCTCACTGATCCACCTTCAGGGCTTGACGGGTCGGGAACTGCTGCGTCAGATCTATGAACACAAAGACGCCCTGAAGGAACTGAACGCCGCTGCACAGTCCCGCATCGATCTGATCAAGCAGCGCACCGAGGACTGGCAGAAAGTCCAGAGACTGCTAAAGCACAACACCGATCCGGCATTACAGAGTCAGGCGGATGCCATCGTCAGCAACCGGTTGCTGCTCGACGATCCAGATCCAGCTGTGCCGCTCCGAAACGACGTGATGAACAGCTTGCGGGAAAAGCTCAATCAGGCGCGCGAGCAGTATGTCAGTAGGCTGGAAGCAGGTGTCGGCGAGGTTAAGTCGATGCCGCAGTGGGCCGAGTACCCGGAAGACAACCGGGAGAGCCTCTTTTTGAAACACGGCTTAACTGGGCTCGATAAGCCGAAAGTCTCCAGTATCAACGAGGTCATCGCGGCCCTGGAACAGCGCAACCTGACCGGCTGGGCGGACGCTACTGAAGCTATTGCCGGACGCATCCAGCGCGTCAAGGAGGATGTGATCCGGGAGACGGCACCCAAGGCAGAGGTGATTCGTCCTAAGGGGGCGACCTTACATTCCGCCGAAGATGTGGAGACTTACTTAGACGCGCTGAAGCAGGAAATCATGAAATCCATCGCTGAAGGCAGACCGGTGGTTATCAACGGATAAAGGCCCGGAATGGCCTCACACCATTGAGAAAACTGTCAGGGCATGACCTCTATACTTCTTCGTTAAGGCCTACATGAAATCCATTGACCAGTACGTTACTCCCACGTTCGAAAGTGAGCAGGCCGCCCTGCCCACCCGCGTGCACAAGCGCGTTCAAAAGGCCATCACCGTTCTCAAGGAAGACCCTCAGAATCAAAAGCAGCAGCTTGATGTCAAGAAACTTGAAGCGATCGATGCCCTGCGTATCAAGGTCGATGACTACCGTGTGATTTACCGGGTGGAGGGCAACGCCCAGACGTTTATCAGTGTGCTGCCTCGCAAAGACGTCTACAAAAAACTCGGTATACCCGACGAAGACACCTTGAAAATCGTTCCCGACGTCGAACTGAGGACTGTTGCCAAACCCACGCGTCATGGCGCTCTGCCACACGAACTGACCGCTGATCTGCTGACCTCCTGGCGTATTCCGGCTGAATGTCAGTCGCCCCTGACTGCCTGCGCCACCGAGGATCACCTGCTGGAGGTGAAGGTGCCTTACCCGGTCTTCAGCCGGGTGGTCGACCTGCTGTACTCGAAGAAGTGGCAGGAACGTCTGGCGCAGCCGCAGTATGTCCTGACTCGACCCACTGACCTGGAGGACCTGGCCGAAGGGCGGCTCACCACCCGGTTGCTGCGCCTCGACGACCATCAGCGCCAGGTGAGCAGCCTTCACCTGGAGGGTGGACGCACCCCGATGGTGGTGAAAGGCGGCCCGGGCAGCGGCAAGAGTACAGTAGCTCTCTACCGCGCCAAACTGCTGGTGGAACGATATCCGGACGCTGCCATTGCCTACACCACCTACACCAACGCCCTCGCCGAGGCCAGCAAGGAACAACTGAAAATCCTGCTTCCCGAGGATTTCTCGCAAGTGCGTGTTGGGACGGTCGACAGCCTGGCGCGGCACTGGCTGGGCACCGTGGAGAAATTACCTTCCACGATTCTTGGCGCGACCAGTGAACTCACAATGACTCTGTTCGAGGAAATCCTCGCGGATAAACCCAAACAGCTGGCCCGGTACAGCGCATCCTACCTCCTGGCCGAACTATTCGACGTGATCGAAGTGGCCGGCCTCACGACGGAAGCCGAGTATCTCGCCTCGCCACGACATGGACGTAAGTCCCCTATTTCCAGTGCCAACAGGAAGCTCATCTGGGGCTTGTACGAGGCGTTGGAGGCCAAAATCCGCCAGAAGAACCTGGTCACCTGGGCCGGTTTGCGGCAGCGAACCCTGCACGCTCTCGAGGAAGGGAAGCTTCACCCACCCTACGACTACCTGATCGTCGACGAAGCGCAGGATCTCAGCCCCATCACCATCAGGATGCTGGCCAGCATGGTGAAAACACCCGGCGGGCTTTACATTACTGCCGACGCCAACCAGACGCTCTACGAGAGCAGTTTTTCCTGGGACGCTCTGAAGCAGGGCTGGCCGCAGGCGGAAGTTCACGCGCTGAAGAAGAATTACCGCAATACCGCTCAGATCGTGCGGGCAGTTGCGGACGTGCGTGAAGCACTGAACCTACAGGATGAGGAAGCCGCGCTTGACGAGGGGGCGGCCCAGGGGCCAAAACCACGCAAGGTGTACGCCACTGCGGAAACAGAAGTGGACGCCCTGGTGGACTTCATTCGTGAGGCCAGCCGGGAGAGCCGTGAACCACAGCGCAATGCCGCCATCCTTGTCGCGGGTGAGAAACTCGCGGCAGCCCGCGAAGGTGCCCGGCTTTCGAAAGAGCTGAAGTCACGCAAACTGAAAGCCAATTACATGTCGAGCAAGGATCTGCGCCTGGACGCCGACTGCATCAAGATCATCACCATGCACACCAGTAAAGGGCTGGAATTCCCGATTGTGGCCCTCTGGAACGTAACAGACGGTGTTCTGCCCCGCGATGTCAGCGACCTGCCCAGCGAGGAACAGACGGAGGAGGAACTCAAGGATCGCCGCCTGTTCTACGTGGGCTGTTCCCGAGCCATGCGGCACCTGGCGGTGTTTACGCGCAGCGGTGAGGAAAGCCCTTTCGTTTACGACCTGCAAGACGACCACTGGGAGACGCAAGAATGGAGCACAACATAAACGAAGACGCTCAATTTGCAGAGGAAGTGGCAGGTAGCGACGATTTTGAAATGAGTGATCTTATCTCTAGCCTGGAGTCGGACTTTCACGCTCGTGAAGCGTCATACCTTGATGGAAAAGAAGTGCTGGAGCGGGTATTCACTTCTCTGAAGGAAAGTCCTCTGGGCCAAAAATACAAGATCACTGGAGAGGTCAATGAATTCCAATACTGCCGCAATGGATTCATTTCCTGCGACCTAGAGCTAGAACTGCGACAAGGCCATTCCCTGGATGCATCATTCGCTATTCGGCGAACCGAGTTGGGATGGACGGTCAAACGCTACGCATTAAGAGGGGAAGATAGAGACGTTGAAGTTCAACAAGAGCAGGAGATTGTAAAACTTATTCAATATCTGTTCCGTATCGTTTCTAAAGACACAACGAGCAAATACATCAAGGTGCCGACCAATGACTGCCCTTGAAACCCCACTACGCCGCACGCTGGAAAAGAAGATCATTGACGCCCGCGATACCGCGGAGGCTGCCGCTCAGGCCGTATTTGACCGATTGCTGGTCGACAACGGGAAGCATGGCGACGCCGGGAACCTTAAGCATTTGAGTGACCAGGAGAAGCTGGTTCGTAAAGGCCTTCTGGCTAAAGAAAAACAACTTGGGAGCCGCGACGCCCTGATCCGGGAATGCGCTTACGAGCAGTGGCACACCATGCTGTTTTCCCGCTTCCTGGAAGCCAATGGCCTGCTGGTGCATCCAGAGCATAAAGAGAGTGTGACGCTGGACGACCTCGCGGAACTGGCTAACGAGGAGGGCGACGCTGACGCTTACGCCACTGCAGCCCGGTATGCCGCGGCCATGCTCCCCGGTATCTTCCGCCCGCACGACCCGCTGCTGCAGGTCAAATTCCCGACCGAGTACCGTCAGAAACTCGAAGCGTTGATCGAGGAGATTCCCAAACCAACCTACACCTCCGACGACGGCCTGGGCTGGGTCTACCAGTTCTGGCAGACGCAACGCAAAAAGCAGGTGAACGAATCAGGCCGCAAGATTGGCGGGGCCGACATTTCTCCAGTCACTCAGCTGTTCACCGAGCACTACATGGTGCAGTTCATGCTGCACAACACCATCGGCGCGTGGTGGACAGCCCGCCACCCGGATCAGCCTTTGCCCACCGACAAGAGCTACCTGCGACTGAACGACGACGGCACGCCCGCTGCTGGCTCATTCCCCGGCTGGCCCACCACCGTCAAGGAACTGAAAGTCATTGATCCGTGCTGCGGCAGCGGTCACTTTCTGGTCGCCGCGTTTGCTCTGCTGAAGCGCCTGCGGATGATCGAGGAAGGGCTGAGTGAAGCCGAAGCGGGCGAAGCGGTGCTGCGCGACAACCTGCACGGCCTGGAACTTGACCCGCGCTGCACGCAACTGGCCGCCTTCAACCTGACCCTGGAAGCCTGGAAGTCCGGCGGTTACCGCCCCCTGCCCACGCCGAATGTTGCCTGTAGCGGCCTGAGCATCAGCGCCAGCGTGGACGACTGGATGGGGCTGAGTGATGACGGTGGTATTCGCTCCGCACTCAAGATTTTGCACAAGCAATTTCAAGACGCAACGGACCTTGGGAGCCTGATCAATCCACGCCAGAGCATTCGCCAGGAACTTGGCATGTTTGCCGACGATATTTTGACCACGCTGCCTGAGCAACTTGAGAAGGCGCTGTCAAAGGAGCGTTCGTCCGACCCAGCCGCCGCCATCTTCGGGGAGAACGCGCAGGGAGTGGCGAAAGCGGCCAAATTGCTGGGAGACACTTACGATCTCGTCATTACCAACGTCCCGTACCTGGCCCGGGGCAAGCAGGGCGACACCCTGAAGACCTTCATCGAGCGGCGGCACCCGGAAGCCAAAGCCGACCTCGCCACCGCCTTTGTCCAGCGCTGCCGCGACTTTGCGGCCCCCGGCGGCAGTTACAGCCTGGTCACACCGCAGAACTGGCTGTTTCTGGGCAGCTACAAGCGCCTGCGCGAGCGGCTGCTGAAAGAACAGACCTGGGACTGGGTGGCGAGGCTGGGGATTAAAGCCTTTTCGACGCCGATGTGGGATTTCAACATCTCGTTTGTCACCCTGACGAATAAGACGCCCGCCAAAGACCATCTGATGATTGGTTTTGACGCCAGCGCAGGCAAAAGCGTTGAAGAGAAAGACGCCGCCCTGAGAGAAGGCGAGGTGGTGATGCTGGGGCAGGAGGGGCAGAGAGGGAACCCGGATTCGAGGATTAGCCTTGAGGAACGCTCTGCCTCAAAGTTGCTCAGCGATTACGCTTATGCATTTAAAGGTCTTTGCACAAGTGATGATGACCAATTTAAACAACAGTTCTGGGAGCGAGTTGATATCGACTCAGGCTGGGCAAAATATCAAGGCAGTATTTCTGCTACTTCAGACTTTGGAGGAATGGATTTCATTCTCCTGCACGAGGACGGCAACGGAAGAATGCGACGCCTTGCTAAGAGTCAATCGCAGGACAAGCATCGAGACTTACAAGGGCGTGGCGCCTGGGGGAAGAAGGGCGTAGCTATATCAGCAATGAGGGATTTGCCCGCCACTCTATTTATTGGCACTCCCTTCGATACGAATATTTCTGTAATAATTCCTGACGAAGAAGCACATTTGCCCGCAATATTTGCCTACTGCAGCTCGGAAAATTACAGCGGCGCTGTCAGAAAAATTGACCAGGCGTTGAAGGTGACTAATACATCCCTCGTCAAAGTCCCCTTCGACCTTCCCTACTGGCAGCAGGTGGCCGCCGAGAAGTACCCGGACGGCCTGCCGGAGCAGTACAGCAACGACCCCACGCAGTGGCTCTTTAAAGGCACAGTGACCGATACCACCGAGCCTTTGCAGGTGGCGGTGGCGCGGCTGCTGGGGTACAACTGGCCGGAACAGGTGGAGGACAACCTGACGCCGGATGCCGACGGCATTGTGCCGTTGCAGGCGCTTTCGGGTGAGCAGCCCGCGCATGTGCGTTTGCAGAACCTGCTGGCCCAGGCGTATGGCAGCGAGTGGAACGCGGCGAAGTTGCAGAAACTGCTGGCTCAGGTGGGGGCCGACTCGATGGAAGTCTGGCTGCGTGATAAGTTCTTCGATCAGCACAGCAAACTGTTCCATCACCGCCCCTTCCTGTGGCACATCTGGGACGGGCGCAAAGACGGCTTCAGCGCCATCGTGAACTACCACGCGCTTGACCGGGCCAAGCTGGAAAAGCTGACTTACACGTACCTGGGCGAATGGCTCGACCATCAGCGGTCAGCAATTTCTCGCAATGAGAAGGGAGCCGAGTCACGCCTGGCCGACGCCCTGACGTTGCAGAAGAAACTGGAAGCCATTCTGGAAGGCGAGCCGCCTTACGACATTTACGTGCGCTGGAAGGAACTGAATGAGCAGCCGAGAGGCTGGAACCCAGACTTGAACGACGGCGTGCGTCTGAACATCCGCCCGTTCGTGGAAGCTGGCATTCTGCGCAACAAAGTGAATGTGAAGTGGGGTAAAGACCGGGGCAGCGACCCCGGCAAGAAGGACTTCGGCGAGAAAGGCCCACAGACGGATCTGGAGAAGCACCAGAGCAACGAGCGGCACAACGACCTGCACTTCACTATGATGCAGAAGAAGAACGCGGATGGTCAGGCGTGATGAAGCGCCGCTGGTACGCTCTGCTGGCAGAAACGGATTCCTATGCGCCTGGTGTTCATTTCCTGAACTGGGATCAGGAACTCCGGCCAGAACTGGACAGGCTGGGTATTTCCTACGAACTGGCGCAGGGTTTCGGCACGGAATTGGAAGCGCAGAACCATATTGAGCAGCATGGCGACAAGCTTAGGTTCAACGCGGGAACAGAACGGCACCGGAAGGCCAGGGCGCAACGCGGGCGCTGCTGGTACTGCGGACGCATCCTGAACATGCAAACCACCCGGCAGGACGACAGCGCCGAGATCGAGCACCAGACCCCGCGGTCAAGAGGTCTGCCCATCTGTACCCAGGATCGCAACAAGGTCACCAGTTGCCGCGCCTGTAACAACTCCGCCGGGAACGGTAAGGGCGACCGCACGCTGGCGGAGTACCGCGCTCATCTGCTGAAAAACATGCCCGGCAAGGCCCACCTATTCTTCTACGGCGAGTGGCTTGACCTGGTGCGGCTGGCGCAGGCGGGCAGGTTCGGTATGAAAGGCCTGCAGCGCGTGACGTACACCTTCGTTCTACACCATGAAAGGACACTCGGCTTCCCGCAGGAGCTTCTGCTGGTTGACCTTGCAGGGTCTGCATGAGCGCCAGGGAACAGTACGCTGTCCTGTTGAATGGTCGGCTGGTCGGCAACAGTCCTTTTATCTTCAATACCCGCCAAGAGGTGGAACGCCTCGTGCTGCTGCTGGGCCACATCACGGGAGCACGGGCGTCCGCAGTTCAGCGTGGCTGGGTGCAGAAAAACGCGCCACCGTTCGATTTACAGCAGGTGAGTTCCTGGCTTGACCAATACGGCCCACAGTTAATGCAACGTGCTTACCGCCGCCCGGATGATGTACCGCAGGTTACGCTACGCGAACTGGTGTGGCCCCCGGATGCCTGGGGAGAGAGCAACTCTGTTCAGTACAGCGCGAACAGCGACACCGTTCACTACGCTTTTCCACCTCTGGAGGACTTGCCGGACGGTGCAGAGTATCCGGAGTTCCGGGATGGCCCGGACGGGAACCTGTTTGACATCATCACTGCTTCACATGATCTGGATGAGTGGAATGTGTCGCGCAGTCCTTCCTCTCACTGCATCAAGGTGGATGGCGGATGGATTGACGTTTCCGACCTGAAGCATCTGCATGGCGGCGTGCAGTACCGTCACCGGCCACTTTCCGAGCTTCCTGAACTCGACCCAGTTAGTAAGTTGCCGATGACGAAGGCGCAGGAAACGTCGTCTGAAAGGACAACTCTTCAAACGCCGCCCCCGGTTTCACTCATCACGCCACCCACAAAACCACAGGTTCAGGTAGCTCCTACAGCGGATTGGGACTTTGATGATTTCCCAACAGATGATGAACTGGATACAGCGCACAGCATTCCCCACACAGCTCTGGTGACGCCAGACCCGGCGGCAACGAACGTCTATGAGATTCGCTGGAATGACCAGGTTCTTGGGGGACAGGCTTTCCAGTTCGAATCCCGTGCCGCTGCCCTCCAGCTGCTCCGCCACCTGCATGGTGTGGTTCCTGGTGTGGTTTCCCTTGTGGAGGCTCACTCCGGCTCAAAGTTCGATGCTACGTTGCTTCTCGACTGGTTGATGGGTCATGGTCAAGCGAGCCTGCGCGAGGTCGCTGGGCCGCTGAGTTCCCGGCTGGGCCTTCGTATACCAATTCCCGACCTGGCTCCAGCGACCGGTACAGTGTGCAAGTTCGAGATTGAAGGACACGTGATCGTCAACTGCGCCATTGCATTCACCTCTGTAGAGGCCAGTCAGGCTTTACGAAAAGCCCTCAGTGACACCCTGCGGAAGTCCGTTACGAGTTACAGTAGTTCAGATCGACTGGCCCGCCCTTTTGACCTGGTGTGGTTCGCTGCTGAAGTGGAATGGGTAGGCTGGGTGAATCCCGTACATGCAGCCACCTGGCAGAGTGACCTGGCGCGATCTTTCCAGCACCATTTGCGGCAGAACCCCCCACGCTTCCGCGTGCTCATTCCTTCGTTCAAAGTGAACGTCAGGTACATTCCCGACGTAGAAAGTCCAGTTCGGTCGCGTGAAGATGAACTGCGTAGACTCGTGGAGGATCGGGGGATTCGGCACCTCGTGCATTTCACGCGGCTAGAGAACCTCCCCGGCATTCTGAAACATGGCATTCTCAGTCGCGGTGTGCTGGGCGACCAGGGGTGCGTCTGGAATGACGGCTGGCGCGGTGATGGTCGGCGTCACGCCAATTGCCTGAGCGTGTCCTACCCGAATTACAAGATGTTCTACAACTACCGCCAGCAGGTGGGTGGAAGCTGGGCGGTTCTCCTGCTTGATCCCTGTTTGTTATGGGAACTGGACTGCGGCTTCACTGAAGTGAACGCAGCTTCCACGGGCGTGGCTCAGCGCACGGAAGCATCCCTGAAAACTGTGGATGCCTTCGAGGCCCTGTTTCAGAACGATGAATTACGCCGGAAGTTACTTCTGCCGTCCCGCTACCCCACCAACCCACAGGCGGAAGTGCTCGTCTTTGAAGGCATCCATCCCACCTTTATTCAGGAAATTCACCTTGAAGAACATCTGGATGCCTCTTTCCCACTGTCCTATGAAGATCACATCATTACGATGAAAACGGACACCAGGTACTTCTGGGGGCGACATGACTACGAGTACTGGCGTAATCCGTTAGCTTTCTAGGTATGGCTGAGCGTCCCGTTTTCCTCCCTGTTTCGGCGACTCCTTTCGTCGCGGAGAAGGTCATTCCCTTTAAATGGCATCCCGGCATGTCCCGTGCCCAGGCACAGCGCTCTATCGCAGAGCTTCACGCTTCTGCTCAGGCCAAGGGCATTGAACCGCTGTTAGAAATCTCCTCGAAGGGCAGCGAGCGCCTGGGCAATGCCTTGAGTGCCTTTAACCTGACGTTCACGGCTCTGGACGGCACGACTCTTTCCGTGGAATCCGCCTACCAGGGCAGCAAGGTCTTCAGGAATGGCGACCACTTCCCTGACCTTTACCGGGCTTCCAGCCGCGACGCGAAACTGGACGAACGGGTCAAAGGACGCAGCGACATTGCCGGGTTCGACTTCTTCGGTGAAGCGTGGCCGGGGCAGCCCACTACCGCGTTTTACGACTGGCTTTACCTTCAAGCGCTCGCGCAACATCCCACCGAACTGGAAGCGCTGGAACATTACGCAGGGTTCAGCGATATCGCGTTTAACCCGCAGAAATCGGCGGCGTGCCAGGCGCGGTGTGCAGCCATGGCTCTGGGAATGCGGCGGTCGGGCGCGTGGCCAGCAGCGCTGGGCGGTCAGGACGCCTTCCTGTCAGCGCTCCATCCAGCCCCGGTCAGCGCCCGGCAACCTTCTCTCTTCGACTGAAGTTCATTCTCTGCAAAGGAACCCATGACTGACGCACCGAGTCCTGACCTGATTGAGCCGGTTACCAGAATCCAGGCGGCCCTGGAAGCGACGCCAAAGAAGTCGCGGCGGGTCTTGCTCAGGACGCTCCTCAAGGAATTCGGTTTCAAGATCAAGTCTGGCGACCGCCTGACCCGCATCCAGGGCCGCCTGGCGGAAGTCGGGATTCACGTTAATCCAGACCTGGCCGAGTGTGACCGTGAGGACTGGGTCACGCTGTCGCTGATTGCTCCGGCACTGCCGAACACCGATCCACCCGCCAGCACCATGCCGGGTTTCAGTGAAGATCCCTGGTTCACTGAAGTGAAGGCCAAAACATTCGCCAGTGAGCGCGAAGTGGAAATTCGCTTCATCCTGCCTCTGCTCGAACGACTGGGGTACCGTGAGGAGAACCGTGAGGAGAACCGTGCCGACGGCTTCCCGGTGGACATCGTGGTCGGGGTTCGACGGACACGAGCTGAGGCGGACTTTGTGCTGTTCGACGGCCCGAACCGTGATGCCAACCATGCCCTGCTGGTTGTCGAAGCCAAGCGTGCGGGGAAACGGCTCTCGGATCACGTGGGTCAGGCCAGAAGTTACGCCATGTTCCTGCAGGCACCGTACTACCTGCTCACCAACGGTGACGACATCCGCGTTTTTCTCTACCGCAGTCCCATCGAGTCGGATGTGGAGGTGTATACCGGTCACCGCGAGTCGCTCCTGGACAATTTCGCTGATCTGTACACCATGATCAGCCGTGAAGCCGTCGTGGAGTATCGCCGGGCCTGGGTTCGGCGTGGCAACACGTAGGCGATCAACCGGGCCTGCTACAATCTGGTCAGCTGACCAGATTGGAGGATGCATGACCACCTATAAACGCTGGAAACTCGAAACCGCCAAAGCCCATTTCTCGGAGGTGGTACGCGCGGCCGAGTCCGGGCAGCCGCAGCTGATCACCCGGCGTGGGCAACCTGCGGCGGTGGTACTGCCTGCCAGCCAGGTCACCCTGAAGGAGCGCAACGGCTGGGACACCTTCTCCAGCGCCCCGAAAGTGCCGGACTTCGAACCCGTACGGGCCAGCAGGCCAGGACGCGACATCCCCGAACTGTAAGGTCGCCAAATGTACCTGCTCGACACCAACGTCATCAGTGAGGCCACCAAAGCCCGCCCGGCCCCGGCCGTCGTGGCCTTCCTCCAGGGCCAGCCGCTCAGCCAGCTGTACCTGAGCGCCATTACCCTCGGGGAGCTCGAGTGGGGAACGGAACAGGTGACCGATCCCGCCCGCCGGGCCGCCCTGCGCCAGTGGCTGACGCACAGTGTGCTTCCGGATTACCTGGGCCGCATCCTGCCCATTGACGAGCAGGTGATGGTCACCTGGGCCCGCATGGTGATGGCCAGTGGGCTGAAACCAAAACAGTTGCCCTGCATGGACGCCCTGCTCGCCGCCACCGCCCTGCACCACGACCTGACCCTGGTGACGCGTAACCGTTCAGATTTTCAAGCTTTCGGCATTCATCTCCTCAACCCCTGGGAAACGACCTGACATGACCATACCCACCGACATCACCGTCCTGGACGCCCTGGAACAGGCGCTGCAGAAAGCAGGAACCTACAACCCCGGCGACGTCGTACCGCCCGTCTGCCTGCTGTGGCCGGATGGCACCGGGGAATGGCGAGCGGCAGCCGAAGCCCTCCGCCAGCGGCGTCCTGTCCTGACCCTCGGCAAGTACGACCCGGCCACCCAGACCGGGCCAGCTGTCTGGATTCGCACCGTGGTGGATCCCTGCGCAGGGACGCTTCCGGTGGTGTACCTGCCCGGTGTCTCACATGACCAGCTGCGCGACGAGCATATTCCTGAACCCCTTGCTCCCCTGGTGGAACTGCAGTACCGCGGCGCCATGTTCGAACGCCGTGACCGCAACGACTGGACTGTGGCCTCGTTCCTCAACCGCCAGGGCGAGGGGCTGGGCGTCGAGGTGGCGAGCAGCGCCCGCCCGGTGGTGGCAGGTCACCTGGAGACGCTGCTGGAACGGAAAGTCAGTGACCTCAGGCAGCGGGCTCCGCTGACCCCTGGCGTCCTGGATCAGCTCTCTTACCCGGATCTGGCGCGTGAACTGCTGACCTGGCTGAGTGAACCGGAATCACCGGTTTCAGGTGGTTTGCAGGCAGCGCTGGAAAGCGAATACGGCGTCGATCTCACCAGTGGCCCCGCCACCGTGGCGGCGCAACTGGCCGGACGTGGCGGTTCCCTGGCGGAAGCGTGGGAACGGTACACCCAGTCACCGGGTCAGTTTCCAGGCGTCCGCGAGCGACTGGCGACCACTGGCCCCACACCCGGGCCGGACTGGATCCTGGAACAGGCAGAAGTATGGCCGCAGGTCAACGAATTTGCTGAGAAAGAACTCGCAGCGGCGCTCGAAGGGTTGCATGGGCAGGCCAGCGCCCTGGTTCGGGAAGGCCTTCAGGTTCTGGAAGGGCGGCATGGCGCACGCCGGGACGTCGTGTGGAGTGCCCTGCGGGAGTCACCTCTGGCAGGTGCGCTGGCCCCGCTGCTGGAACTGGCCCAGCGCACCACAGAAACACTGAGTGGCTCTACGCCCCAGGAACTGGCGGACAGCTTCGCCTCGAACGGCTACCAGGTGGATCAGGCCGTCGTGCAGGTGCTGGCAGGTGCCCGCACCGACCTGCAGCGGCAGATCCTGGGCGGCGTGGTGCGCGCCCCGTACCTGGAATGGCTGGAGCGCGTCAACAAAATCTTTCGGCAGGCGGTCGAAGCTCAGGGGACTTTGCCCATGCCGCCGTCACACGGATGGAGTGCGGCGCCAGGCCTGGCGGTTATCTTTGTGGACGGTTTGCGCTTTGACCTCGCGGCCCAGCTGGCCAGTCACCTGAAGGATGAGGAAGTGCGGCTGGACTGGCAGTTCTCGACTGTTCCCACCATTACCAAATCGGCCAAACCCGCTGTCGCACCGGTCGGTTCCGGTATCGAGCCTTTGAACAGTCAGGAATTAACGCTTGGCCTCCAGGGTAAAACCCAGACCGCCGCGTTGTTGCGTGGTGAGCTGGCGCGGCGGGGATTTCTCAGTCCACCGGGTTCGGGTCTGCCTGACCCAGCGGGGGCCGCCTGGCTGGAATCGGGCGATTTCGACAGCATGGGTCATAGCCAGGGCTTGCGGCTGGCCTCCCGCATCGAGGACGAACTCGACAAGCTGCGTGAAACCATTGTGGAACTGCTCTCGCACGGGTTCCGGGAAGTGCGGGTCATCACCGATCACGGCTGGCTGCTGGTTCCGGGCAGCCTGCACAAAGTGGAATTGCCCGGCTCCCAGACGCTCTTCAAGAAGGAACGCTGCGCCTTGCTGAAGAGCGGCAACATCTCCGAGTACGGCACGCTGCCCTGGAGCTGGGATCACGCGGTCGACATCACGCTCGCCCCGACCATCAGTTCGTTTGAGGCGGGGGGAACCTACGCCCACGGCGGCCTGAGCCTGCAGGAGAGCGTCATCCCCGTCCTCACCATTAAGCGCGAGGGGGCACCTGTTCCCGTCGCGTTCACGTCCATCCGCTGGGTAAACAATCGCTGCAAGGTGGAAGTCACCGGCGGCACAGGACTGATGGTGGACTTGCGCCGTAAGGCCACCGACCCGGAAAGCTCGCTGATCACCGCGCGTAAATCGGTCGGGGAAGACGGTCAGGTCTCGCTGCTTGTTCCAGCCGATGACCTGGAAGGCGAGGCGGCCATTCTGGTGGCCCTGCGGGACGGACAGGTCGTGAGGCAGCAGACTGTCATCGTAGGGGATGAAGGATGACTGAGATCATGACCGACGAACTCGACCGCAAGGCCGCCAGCGCCTTTGAGGGTTACATCGTGCGCAAAGACCTGGCCCAGCGCTTTAAAGGCCAGTACCCGGTGCCCACCTACGTGGGGGAATTCCTGCTGGGGCGGTACTGTGCGACGACAGATCAGGAAGAAATCCGGGAAGGGCTGGAAGTCGTCGAGCGGCTGATGAGTGAACGCACCGTTCGTGCCGGCACCCAGGAACTGTTCAAAGCGCGGGCCAGGGAACGTGGCAGCGTTAAACTTATTGATCTGGTCACGGCAAGGTTGGACGCGAAAACGGACTCGTATCTGGTCGAACTACCTAGCCTGCAACTCAAGGACGTGCGTATTACCTCGGAACTGGTGCAGGAGCACGAGCGGATGCTGACCGGCGGCTTCTACGCTGAGGTCGAACTGGAGTATGACGCCGTGATCGCCGCCGAGAAGAACGGGCGGCCTTTCGGCGTGGCTTCCCTACGTCCCATCCAGCTGTCGAAACGCTCGGCCCTCGAGGAAATGGCGCGTGGACGGGCGGAGTTTACCACTGAGGAATGGAAGGCGCTCCTCCTCAGAAGCGTGGGATTCGAACCTGAGGCCCTCTCCGAGCGGGCCAGGGACGTCCTGCTACTGCGTATGGTGCCGTTCGTCGAGCGCAACTACAACTCGGTGGAGCTTGGCCCCCGCGGTACCGGGAAATCTCACCTGTTCCAGCAGGTGTCGCCGTATTCACACCTGGTATCGGGCGGGAAAGCCACCGTGGCCCGCATGTTCGTGAATAACGCCAACGGGCAGCGCGGCCTGGTCACGCAGTACGACGTGGTGTGCTTTGATGAGGTCTCCGGCGTGTCCTTTGACCAGAAAGACGGCGTGAACATCATGAAGGGCTACATGGAGAGCGGCGAATTTTCGCGGGGGCGTGAAAGCATCCGCGCGGACGGCGGCGTGGTGATGGTCGGGAACTTCGACGTGGACGTGGCCCACCAGCAGCGCATTGGGCATCTGTTTGGCCCAATGCCCCCTGAGATGCGCGATGACACTGCACTGATGGACCGCATTCACGCTTACCTGCCAGGCTGGGACGTGCCCAAACTGAACAGTGCGCTGTTCACCCAGCATTTTGGGCTGGTCAGCGATTTCCTGGCTGAGTGCTGGCACCAGCTGCGCTTCGAGGGACGCTGGAATAAAGTCGCTCACCGTGTCCGGCTGGGTGGGGCCTTGAGTGGCCGGGATACCACCGCCGTACAGCGCACCGTTGGTGGTCTGCTGAAGCTGATTTCGCCGGATGAGGCCGCTGAAATTAAAGACGCCGACTTGGAGTGGGCAGTGCGGCTGGCCCTCGAGATGCGCCGCCGGGTGAAGGAGCAGCAAAAGCGCATTGGCAGCGCCGAGTTCCGAAATACGCACTTCAGTTACCAGCTGGGAGAAGATGCGGTGGAGCGGTTCGTCGCCACACCGGAACTTCAGAGCGACGATTCGATAGGCTCTGACCCATTGCCGCCTGGACAGGTCTGGGCACTCGGTTCTGGTGGGCAAGATGAACACGCCGGGCTGTACCGGATTGATGTGAATGAGGGGCCAGGCAGCGGGGTTCGGGTACTCAACAATCCGGTGCCGCGTCCCTTCCAGGAGAGCATCCGCTTCGCCGAGCAGAACCTGTATTCCCAGGCCAGGACGCTGGTCGGAGAACGGGAGCCGCGCCAGCATGAGTACAGCGTGCAGCTCCGGGCCTTCGACTCGGCCCGCAGCGGCAGCGGGCTGGGCTTGCCGGCCCTGCTGGCGCTGTGCAGCGCTCTGCTGGAAAGGCCTCTCAAGGGCGGGTTGCTTGCGGCGGGTCATCTGAACCTGGGCGGCGGCATAGACCCGGTGCATAACGCTATCGACCTGGCGGAGCTGGCTGCGGAGAAACGCGCCGCGGCCCTGCTGCTGCCCATCAGCGCACGCAAGCAACTCAACGACCTGTCGGACGACGTGGCCGCCAAACTGACCATTCTGTACTACACCGATGCACGGGACGCTCTTATCAAGGCATTACAGGAGTGAATGGGCACAAGCGACCAAGCCACTGGAGGCGTTATGGTTGTGCATCCTGTGTGCAAGGCTTAACTCTACCGACTTACAACTGCCCTTATTTCACTCATCTTTGCAGACGGAGTAACGATGCGATTTATCCATACAGCTGACTGGCATCTTGGAAGGCGCTTAGGTGGTGAGTCCTTTCTCCCAGCTCAGCGACAGATCCTCGAACAATTAATTCATTTTGTCCACAGTGATCGACCTGATGCCATCCTGATCAGTGGAGATCTATACGACCGAGCTGTTCCTCCACCGGAGGCAGTCGAAGTGCTTAACGATGTCCTTGTGCAGTTACAGGCATTGAATGTTCCAGTCATTGTCATTGCCGGTAATCATGATAGCGCGGAACGTTTAGCCTTCCTGCGCCACCTGCTGCGGCATCAGAATCTGCATATCACGGGTTGGCCGGAAGTTGACCCTAAGCCGCTCGTTCTGCAGGATGAATGGGGTGCTGTGCATTTTCACTGTGTTCCGTTCTGTGAGCCGGCAGTCGTCCGCAGTAGGCTCGGTGCCAGTGACGTGCGTACCTTCGATGAGGCGATGGCTGCTTGCCTGCAACCAATTCGGGCAAGTTTGAACCTGAATGCCAGGCACGTTCTTCTGGCCCATGGTTCCGTGCTTGGAGCAAGAACCACTCCTTCCTCAGAGCGGCGACTGACTGGACTGCACCCAAGAAGGCGGACAGGGGGTCAAGTCACATCTGGGCTTGATGATACTGGGCCGCAAACTCTGCCGGGGGCACGTACCCCAGACTGGAGTGTAATCGCCTCTCGTTGTACAGGGTTA